>JAFOBR010000083.1 GCA_017381715.1 Clostridia bacterium | reverse complement strand
TGTGTATTTAAGCAAAACCGAAGTGGATTTTAAAAGATTGGATGCAGTTATTCGGTCTTGCATACCAAGCGGTTCAAAGGTTCATTCAAGCCCGAATACCGATTTCGATTTTTCACCGTTAAGATGCAGGGATAATATAGACCTGCGCCGTGCCGCCTGCAGTATGGGAACGTTGGGCGGCGGTAACCATTTTATCGAACTTGATATTACCGAAGACGGCGGCTTGGTGTTGGTAATACATTCCGGCTCAAGACAGCTCGGGAACGATGTGGCTATGTTTTATCAGGATAAAGCCTACCGTTTTCAATGCGCGAAGGCGCGGAGAAACGCAAAACGGTATTATGAAAAGGGCGACGAAGATTTTTACGGTGTAAAAAAGTTTAAAAGCAAGGATATCCCAAAGGTGAGCTTTCAGGAAGCTGTTCTTGAAGGAAAGGATTTTGAAGATTATCTATGGGATATTAAGATAGTTACCGATTTTGCAGACCAAAACCGCAAAACCATGGCGGATATTATTTGCGACGAAATGGGATTTGCGGTAACCGACCGCTTTTCCTGTATCCATAATTATATCGATGTATCCCGTATGATATTGCGCAAGGGCGCAGTTTCCGCAGGGGCGGGTGAACGGGTCATCATCCCGTTGAATATGCGGGACGGTGCGCTTATCTGCAAAGGGCTGGGAAATCCGGATTGGAACTTTTCCGCGCCTCACGGCGCGGGCAGAGCCTGCAGCCGCTCCGACGCGAAATACGCCTATACGGTAGAGCAATTTGCGGCGGAGATGGAAGGTATATATTCCACCACCGTTTGCAAAGAAACCGTGGATGAATGCCCGATGGCGTATAAATCAGCGGACAGAATTTTGGGCTTTATCAGGGACACCGTGGAGATAGAGCAGATGATCAAACCCATGTACAATTTCAAAGGTTGTTAAGCCATAAACAAAAAGCACCGATTTCTCGGTGCTTTTTCTTATATTTATTATTAGTTATACTTCTTACGTGCAGTGTAGTGGGTGTGGAGAAGCTCGTGAGCCTTATGTCCGCCGATCTCGCCCAGGTATTCTGCGTAAAGCTTCTTAACCTCTTCGTTTTCGTGGGACTTTCTCTTAGCCTTGCCTGCATCCTCGTTGTACAGAGCCTTTGCGCGGGTTGCTCTTACGTCAACGTAGCTGCGCTCGGTAGCAGAAACGATAGGAGTACCGCCGCCGTGGATACATCCGCCGGGACAAGCCATGATTTCGATAAAATCATACTGCTTTTCGCCGCGCTTGATGGATTCAAGAAGCGCCTTTGCGTTTGCGGTGCCGTGAGCAACTGCAACGCGTACTACCTTGCCGTCCAGATCAACCTCTGCTTCCTTGATTCCCTCAAGTCCGCGTACTGCGGTGAGGTTAACGTCGGTAAGCTCTTTGCCGGTAACAACTTCGTATACGGTACGGAGAGCAGCCTCCATAACGCCGCCGGTGGTACCGAATATTACGGATGCGCCGGTGGATTCGCCCATTACGCTGTCAAAATCGCTATCGGGCAGACGAACGAAATCGATACTTGCGGTCTTGATCATTCTTGCAAGCTCTCTTACTGTGATAACCGCGTCAACGTCCTTCATACCGTCTCTGGAAAGCTCGGGACGTGCAGCCTCGTACTTTTTGGAGGTACAGGGCATTACGGATACAACGTAAATGTTCTTGGGGTCAATGCCTTCTTTTTCTGCGAAGTAGCTCTTGATAAGAGCGCCTTCCATCTCGTGAGGAGATTTGCAGGAAGAAAGGTTGGGAATGAATTCGGGGAAGAAGGTTTCGCAGTACTTGATCCAACCGGGAGAGCAGGAGGTGATCATAGGAAGTGTTCCGCCGTTCTGGATACGCTGGATAAGCTCGGTGCCCTCTTCCATAATGGTAAGGTCTGCGCCGAAATCGGTATCGAATACCTTATCAAAGCCAAGTCTGCGGAGTGCGGTAGCCAGTTTGCCGGTTACGGAAGTGCCCATAGGCATACCAAACTCTTCGCCCAGAGTTGCTCTTACTGCGGGAGCAGGCTGAACAACAACGTACTTTTCGGGGTCGTTGAGAGCTGCCCAAACGTCTGCGGTGTTGTCTTTTTCCTTAAGTGCGCCAACGGGGCAGGCAAGGATACACTGACCGCAGTATACGCAGGGTGCATCTACGATAGAACGCTCGAAAGCGCTACCTACAACAGTCTTTATACCGCGCTGGGAAAGACCGATAGCGCCGATCTTCTGTACGTCGTTACAAGCGGCGATACAGCGGCGGCAGGAAATACACTTGCTGTTATCACGTACGAGGGAGGGAGAAAGATCGTCTACTTCGTATTCGAATTTTTCACCGTCATAAGGATAATCATTTACTCCGTATTCCTTACAGAGAGCAGCCAGTTCACAGTTGCCGCTGCGTACGCAGGAGGTACATTCTCTGTTATGGGTAGAGAGTATGAGTTCAAGGTTGATCTTTCTTACTTTGCGGAGCTTTTCGGTGTTGGTGTAAATCTCCATTCCGTCGGAAATAGGAGCAACACAAGCTGCCTGATAAGCTCTTGCGCCCTTTATCTCTACAAGACACAGACGGCAAGCGCCGATCTGCTGTACGTCTTTAAGATAGCAAAGGGTGGGAATATTTATTTGTGCTTCTCTGGCGGCTTCAAGCACAGTATAATTTTCGGGTACTGTAACCTTGATGCCGTCTATAGTAATTGTTACGTAGTTCATTTCGTTTCCCCCTTATTTCTTTACGATTGCCTTCTTGGGGCAGCTGGAGAGACATACTTCGCACTTGATACACTTGTCCTGATCTATAACGTAAGGGCTCTTGATAACGCCGGAAATAGCACCAACAGGGCACTTTCTGGAGCAGAGAGAACAGCCGATACATTTTTCGGGATCAATAGTGATCTTTGCAAGAGCCTTACAAGCACCTGCGGGACATCTCTTTTCACGGATATGAGCTTCATACTCATCACGGAAATAACGGATAGTAGAAAGTACGGGGTTGGGAGCTGTCTGACCCAAGCCGCAGAGTGCGGTAGCCTTGATCATATTACCAAGCTCTTCAAGCTTTTCGATATCTCCTTCTTCGCCCTTGCCTTCGGTGATACGCTCAAGAATTTCAAGCATTCTTCTGGTACCTACACGGCAGGGAGTACACTTACCGCAGGATTCATCAACGGTAAAGCCGAGGAAGAACTTTGCGATATCTACCATACAGTTGTCTTCGTCCATTACGATCAGACCGCCGGAGCCCATCATGGAGCCGATAGCAATAAGGTTGTCATAGTCGATGGGAGTATCAATGAGAGATTCAGGGATACATCCGCCGGAG
>JAFOBR010000082.1 GCA_017381715.1 Clostridia bacterium | reverse complement strand
TATGAGCACGCCGCCGATGAGCTGCATAGGGGTAATAGTTTCGCCCAGCAGTGTTACGGAGACTATGACTGCCACCAAGGGGTCTATATAGCTGAGCACCGCCGCGGTCTGCCCGGAAAGGTCTTTGAGTGCGGAAAAATACAGGCAATATGTTACGCCCGTATGCAAAAGTCCTACGGTTACAAGGCTTGCCCAGCCAACGCCGTTTAAGGAAGAAAGGTTTATTCCATCCGTTAACAAAACGTAAGGCAGAAGCACGCCGAAGGCTGAAACAAACTGCAAAAAGGTGCGGTGGATACCCGAGATGTGCTTTATATACTTATTAAGTATGACCACCGTTGCGTAAAACACGGCGGCGGAAATACCAAACAGTATGCCTTTTAAATGGTCGCCGCCTTCGCTCAGATTACCCAAGCCCGTAATAAGGGCAAGACCCAAGGTTGCCATTACAAAGCACACCCACTGCTTTGCTCCCATTTTCTCTTTAAAAAGAAGAGGGCAGGCAAGAGTTACCAGAACTGGTGCAAAGTAATAACAAAGGGTAGCCACGGAAACGGTGGTATATTTATATGCTTCAAAAAGAAGTATCCAGTTTACGCCCATCGCCGCACCCGAAACAGCAAGCAGCACAAGCTCTTTTTTTGCTTTTTTAAAGTCTATTTTCTGCTTTGTAAAAAGCATATATCCGCCGATAAGCAATATTGCAAGGAATGCACGGTAAAGGGAGATCTCCCCCGAGGGGAGGTTTATATTTCTTACAAAATACCCGATAGTACCGAAGCATACCATTGAAAAAGCAAGCATTAAACGGGGAGAAAATATTTTTTTCATACTGTCTCTCCGTTTACGACGCTTTCCGCATACCGTACGGTTTCCATAGCATCACGTGCGTATTTATCCGCACCGATAGAAGCTGCGTATTCCTCTGTAAGTACCGCGCCGCCCACCACTATCTTGCAAAAAGGCGCATGTGCCCGAAGCTGTTTTATGGTCTCCTCCATAGCGGGCACGGTGGTGGTCATAAGGGCGGAAAGCCCCACAAGAGGTGCACCCGTTTCCACGGCAGTTTTTACGATAACTTCCGGGGGAACATCCTTGCCCAGATCTATAACCTCAAAGCCGTAATTCTGAAGCAGTAATTTTACAATATTTTTGCCGATATCGTGGATATCTCCGTGGACGGTGGCAAGAACGAATTTTCCTTTGGCGTTACCGCTTTCTTTTGCGGAAACCGCTTTGATCTGCTCAAAAGCACACTTTGCCGCCTCTGCGGAGGTGAGCAGCTGGGGTAAAAAGATAATGTTTTTTTCAAACCCCTCCCCTACCTTGTTCAAAGCGGGGATTATATCTTCGTTTACTATATCCAGAGGTGCTTTGGAAGCGAGTAATTCCTTTGTGGTTTCAACGGCTTTTTCTTTAAGTCCCTTTATTACAGCGTCCATAAGAGGGCTTGTACCCGTAATGGCGGTGACTGATTGAGAGGCAGGCTGAAAAGAAGACAGGAATTCACCGGAACGGGAAATATATTCCGCGCAGTTTTCATCCATACCCTTTAAAGCCTTGAACGCATAGAAGGTACGCATCATATCCGCGGAATAGGGGTTCATAATGGCGGCGGAAAGTCCGTTTTCCATAGCAAGCGCAAAGAAAACGCTGTTTATTCCGTCCCTCGCGGGAAGTCCGAAGGACACGTTGGACACACCCAAAGAGGTGTGGCATCCTAATTCCGTTTTTATGCGTTTAACCGATTCCAGCGTGACCGCCGCGGCATTATTATCTGCGCTGACGGTAAGAGCAAGGGAATCGAAAATAATATCCTTTTTGCTTATTCCGTATTCGGAAGCCTTTTCAAGTATCTTTTTGGCGATCTCTACCCTGCCGGCGGCAGTTTCGGGAATACCGTTTTCATCCAAAGTAAGGGCAATAACCGCACCGCCGTATTTCTTTACCAAAGGAAAAACGGCTTCCATACTCTCTTTTTTGCCGTTTACCGAGTTTACAAGAGCTTTTCCGTTGTAAACTCGCAAAGCCTTTTCCATAGCCAAAGGAGAGGAGGTATCTATCTGCAGAGGAATATCCGTTACGCCCTGCAAAGCGCGGACAGATTCATACAGCATTTGACCTTCGTCTATTTCGGGAAGTCCTACGTTTACGTCAAGTATATGCACGCCTTTATCCGCCTGAGAAAGCCCTTCGGAGAGGATATATTCCATATCCTTTTCCACAAGCGCTTGCTTAAACCGCTTTTTGCCCGTAGGGTTTATACGTTCCCCGATAAGCAAGGGGGAATCCCCGAAAAACACTGCGTGGGAATATGAAGAAACAAAAGTAAGATCCTTTCCCGTTACGGGAACGGGAGGAATACCTGCCGATTTTTCGGTTAAAGCCTTTATATATTCGGGTGTGGTGCCGCAGCATCCCCCCGCAACACGCACGCCTTTTTTGATAAGTTTTGCAAGGTCAGAGGCAAATTCTTCGGCGCCCACATCGTATACGGTTTTTCCGTTTTCCACAAGGGGAAGTCCCGCATTGGGCTTTAACACCACGGGGACGGATGCATACTTCAAATATTCCTCTGCCACGGGAATAAGCTGTTTGGGGCCCAGCGAGCAGTTTGCGCCGATAGCGTCCGCCCCCATTCCCTCCAATAACGCTACCATTGCGGCAGGAGTTGCGCCGGTGAGAAGCTTTCCGTTTTTATCGTATGCGTTGGTGACGATAACGGGCAGGGAGCTGTTTTCCTTTGCGGCAAGGAGTGCGGCTTTGGTTTCGTAGCTGTCTGTCATAGTTTCGATAACTATAAGCTGGGCTCCGTATTTTACGCCCAGACGAACGGTTTGGGCAAACACCTCCACCGCTTTTTCAAAGGAAAGCTCGCCCATAGGCTCGAGTAATTTTCCCGTAGGGCCCATATCCAGAGCTATAAACTTTTCGCCCTTGTTTACGGTGGCTTTGCGGGCGTTGTCTGCGTTTTCCACGGCGTGTTTTATTATATTTTCAAGAGTTTCGATATCAAATTTAAGTATATTTGCACCGAAAGTGTTTGTGCAGACCACATTACTGCCCGCATCGTAATACTCTTTATGTATGCCTGAAATAATTTCGGGGTGGGTTATATTGAGCAGTTCGGGATATCCCGTACCCAAAACTCCCTTTTTCTGAAGCAGAGTGCCCATGCCTCCATCCAGAAATACCGTATTGTTTTTTAAAAATGATTTAAAATCCATATTATTTACCTAAAATATCCGATAAATTGCTTTGTATCTTCATTGCTACATCCGGCTTGTTCATTGAATAAACGTGAACGTTGGTTATGCCGTTTGCATACAGGTCTATTATCTGGTCGGTGGCATAGGCGATACCGGCCTGCTTCATTGCCGCAGGGTCGTGCCCGAACTTATCCACAAGACTTTTGAATCTTTGAGGAACAAAAGAGCCGGAAAGCTTTACAGCCCGCTCTACCTGATTTGCGTTGGTAATGGGCATTACGCCGGGGATAACCGGCACGGTGATGCCCGCTTCCCGTATTTTATATAAAAAGTTATACAGCAGATTGTTATCGAAAAACATTTGGGTGGTAAGGAATTCCGCCCCTGCTTCCACCTTTCTTTTAAGTATTTTATATCCTCTTTCCGGTTTGCGCTTTCCGGATGTATTTCGGGATAGCAGGCGGCGCCGATACAGAAATCCTCATCCGCGCATTTAAGATCGTATATAAGCTGGGTGGCGTGTTTGTATGCCCATAAACTTCTGTCTGCTTGCTCGAGATGGGAAGGAATATCACCGCGGAGCGCCATTACGTTTTGTATTCCCGCTTCTTTTATCTGGGCAATCTTTTCTTTTACCGTTTCTTTGGTGGAGGAAACGCAGGTAAGATGTGCCAAGGTGGGCACACCGTAAAGAGTTTTTATGTTTTTTGCAATATCGAGGGTATATTTGCTGGTTCCGCCTCCCGCACCGTAGGTCACGCTCATAAAAGACGGACGCAGCTTTGCTATTTCCTCTGTGGCAACCTTTACCGTATCAAATGAGCTTTCTGTTTTGGGCGGAAAAACCTCGAAAGAAATAGACAAGGTGTCTTTCTTTAAAGCTTCGGATATTTTCATAAAAACACTTCCCTGTAACGTAATAAATAATTATAACACATATTCTTATAAATAATCAACGGGTTATCGAAAAATACGATAACCCGTTTAAAAATTCTTATTAATATAAGCCGAATAATCGAAGGAGTTTTTGCCAGAAGGTAAGCTTTACCTCTGCCGCGGGTGAGTTTACGGGGGGAGGAAGTATGTTTACGCCCTCTGCCTTGATTACAAACTGAACCGCATTTACGTTTTCGTTTTCTTGGGAAACGAAAGAGCCGATCTCTGTATTTCCGCCGGAAATAGAGCCGATAATATTGTCTATCTGTTCTTTAACGGTATCCTTAATGTTTGCGGAAACGTCTTCGTCTTTTCCTTCGCCCGTTTCCTCATCGGTGTTACCACCCACAATACCGGAAACACCTTCGTTAAGCTTGCCGGTGGCATCGTTAAGATCGCCTACGCCGGTATTAAGCTTGCCCACGTTGGCATAAAGTGTATCCATATTTATTTTTATGGTTGCCGCACCGTTTGCCGCTTCGCCTACTCCGTCGGTATAGCTTTTAAGTCCTTCATAAAACAGGCTGTAGTTATCAAGCTGTCCTTTAAGCTCGGTAACCCCCTTTACCGCGGAAGAAACGGCGGAAGAAACCGCTGCGTTTATCTGCTTGGTTATTTCCTCGCTCTTCATGGTCTGGTCTATATAACCCTGCTTTATCTGTTTTTTCTGGTCTTCTGTAAGGGATGCTACAGCGCCTGCTCTTATCTGGGCTTTTTGATCATCGGTAAGGGTTGCAATGGCGCCTATAAGAATTTGTTCTTTTTGCTCTGCGGTAAGCTGATTAACAGTGTAGTTTATGGATGTCTTACCCGAATCGGTGAGCAGATAACTTTCTACGTATTCTTTGGAAAAACCGTTGGCAACAAGCTGACGGGTTATTTCCTGTGTAACGAAGGTTTTGTAAATACTGTCTGCCTGAGAACGGATATAGGTTTCGTATACTGAATCTGCAATAGATTCGATATAACCTGCGTAAAGCTCGTTTGCGCGAGCTTCTACCTGTTCGGTAACCTGCTGTAAAGCTTTTTCATATGCGATATCATAAACGTTATCTTTATCCAGCTTTTTAAGAACGTCCGCCACTACCTTTTGGTAATTTTCGGGAGTGAGGGTAACGGTTGCCATACCGTTTTCCGAAAGAGATTGGTTAAGGGTGGTCTGGGCTACCTGACAAAGCGCCTTGAACACAGAATATGCGCCGTCCATAAGCTCTTTTGTTTTTCCGTCCAAGGTAGCAAGCCCACTGTTAAGAGTTCCCATTCCGTTGGTCAAAGAACCTACCCCCGCGTGAAGAGCGCCCACATTGTCCTTAAGTGTGGTGGTGGCATCGTGAAGCTGTTCCGCACCGGTAACAAGCTGCATAATAGAATCTCCATCCAAATTGCCGATAGAGCTTATTACCTGACTTATAACGGAATCTATTTTATCCTCGCCTATCTCTATATTGAGCTTGAGACGGACACCGTTTAAGGATATACCGCCCATACGGAAATCCTTTACATTGGCGGTAATTTCTATATCCGCGCCCTTACCGGGAAGAACGGTATACGTAAGCTGCTTGTTTTTGCCTACGTTTGCAACCGTTGCATTTTCTGTCTTGATATCTGTGCACTTTTCGGTATCAAGGGAAAGCGTGGTCTGCAAAGCATAGCCTTCAAAGAAATTGCCTTCGCATTCTTCGTTTTTGGTTATGGTAAGAGTTATCTTAAGATCGCCGCTTTTACCTGCAATATCCTTTGCGGTATATTCCGTGCCATCCATATAATAGCGTATGGATATGTTCCACGGAATAACATTGCTTTTAAGCTTTCCTTCGTAATAAAGCTTGCCTGCTTTGGCATCTACCGTGATCTTGTCTCCGGAATAACCGATCTCATCGGTGGCTGTCATATTACGTAAGCTTTCGTATTCGCCGTAATCAATAACCTTTCCGTCGGCATCCAGTTCAAATATATTTACTACGTATATTTCTTTTACGCTTCCGTCGGAGTTAAGGTTTACATATACAACTTCTTCTTTGGGTGTGTTTGCTTGGTTTGCAAATGCAGACACGGGAAGTGTTGCCGCAACCAGCAAAGCAACTATCAAAAAAGATATTATTCGTTTTGTTATCTTCATTGAAAATCCGCCTTTCTGTATTCTGCCGTATTCTTTTTACGAATTATTATTTTATCGCTCAAACATAAAAGTCCCGGCAATACTGCAAGAACTATTACGAGAGAGAACAAAGCGCCTCTGCCCAAGAAAACACCCAACTGTGCCAACAATTGGTTGGAAGATAACGCTCCCATAAGGAAGCCTACAACCGTAAGCACACTGCCGGAGGTAAGTATGGAAACAAATACGTCGGATACGGTTTTTACTGTCGCTTGCTTTTTGGTCAGCTCAGCGCGGTTTTCGCGGTAACGCTCTGTCATAAGTATAGCATAATCAACGGTTGCGCCCAACTGAACGGAGCTTATAATAAGATATGCCAGATAGAACACCGGCTCGTCTGTAAAATAGGGTACTGTAAGATTAAGCCACACTGCGGTTTCTATACTTAGAACCAACAAGACGGGCAAAAACAAAGAACGCATAGAGATGAGAAGTACTATAAATACGGCGCCTATGGCTATAAGATTTACCTTTGTCATATCTTCGGTAACTGTCTGCTTAAGATCATAGGTGCTTACACCGCCGCCTGCAAGATAAGACGTTCCGGGATAATATTTTTCTGCGATTGTGCGTATGTTTTCTACCAGCTCAAAGGTTTGGCCGCTTTCTGCGGGAACGGAAACCGAAAGCACCATGCGGCTGTAGTTTTCGCTTCTGAGCTGTGACAAGGTTGCTTCGTCCAGATAAGCGGGGGGAATTTCCGCACCCACCGTATCCACATAGGAAATTATATCGGTTATTTCGGGAAGAGTATGAAGTTCATCGGAAAGCGCCTTTTCCGTTGGAGTGGACCCAACGGGAACCATAAGAACATAAGTATCGTTTTTGCCGAATATTTCTTCTATTGCCGCAGTGTTTCTGCCGTATTCGGTGTCTTCGCCGAATATTTTTGATGAACCGTAAAGATAGTTGTTTGCGTTTGATGCCAGATATGCGGGCGCTACCACAAGAACAAATACGCACACCAACGGAATTGCCGCCTTAAGCACGCCTTTTCCGAACCATTTGAAGGAGGGCATAAGCTTTTTGTGACGGGTCTTATCCAAAAGCTTGTATACGGAAAGGATGAGGCAAGGGGTAAACACAAAAACAGTAATAAGGCTTATGCCAATACCCTTTGCCAATGCGATACCAAGGTCTGCACCGATACGGAACTGCATTAAAACCAATGCCAAAAAGCCGATTACGGTGGTTAACCCGCTGGAAAGTATGGAGGAGGTGGATTTACACAAAGCTTCCACCATTGCGGATTTCGCATCGGGATTGTTTTCCCGACATTCGTTAAAGCGGTGCAAAAGAAATACCGAATAATCCAGCGAAACGGCAAGCTGTAAAACGCTTCCCGCGGCGTTGGTAACAAAAGAAACTTCGCCAAACAAAAGGTTTGTGCCGTTGTTAAGTATTACCGCTACTCCGATTCCGCACAAAACCACCACAGGCTCCAGCCAAGAGGTAGTGGTGAGCACTAACACGATAAGAGCAAAAGCAACAGCGATAGCAGTAACCTTTAAAACCTCCTTAACCGTGTTAGCTATGGATTGAGCCGTAGAAACTGCGGTGCCGGTCATAGCGTTATCATCCCCTATGATCTCACGCATTGCCTCAACGGCTTCAAGGCGCTTATCCTCGTGAACGGTTACGGTAAAAACTGCCGAACCGTCCTTATAATAAGTTTCTACCGTCTTTTGATCGTATGTAACCAACGGCACGGTTATATCCACAGAATCATCAAGCCAGGTAACAGCGGTAATACCATCGATCTCTGCGATACGGGATTTATATTCCAGTGCTTGCGGAACGGTAACGTTTGTAACCATAACTCTGGCATTGGGTATTCCGCCGGAAAACTCTGTTTCCAGCAGTTCGATAGATACAGTGGACTTTGTGTCCGACGGCAAATAATCGTTTATATCATAATTGACCGCAACCATTCGACTGCAAACCATACATACGGCAAATGCAATTAAAAACAGTATTATTACAAGCACCTTGCTTTTTACAATACCGCCGTAAAGCTTTCTCATATTGCTTGTTTCCTTTCTTTTGGTTATATATCAAGCTTTTTCGCCAAAATTCCGTTAAATATTATACACCCATTCGCTTTTCAAGTCAACCGAATGCACCAAGAAAATAACGGACAAAAAGACCTTACTTTACGAGTAAGGTCTTTTAAAAAATCAGTTTTTAAATGTATCTGTGTAAGTATCACTCAAAAATGGCGGGTACATCATTATCGCATCGTTTTGTACGATAAATTCTTCCCGCAGGAAAACGCCTGTTTTATCGTAAACACGTCGGAACAGCTTGTTGTGGCGTGAATATCCGCCCCAATATTCGCTTCTTACTTCGTGGTCCTTTTCAACCACCTCGTAGGAAAATACCGGTTCGCCTACGGCACGCCATTCGCCTTCCAGATATTCGCTTCCCACACGGACGCAAAGCTGGAAAGGACGGTCGGTATCGTTGCGGATCATCAAATCACCGTGGGGATAATAGCAGGTAGCGCCACTGCCGAAGGGCTGTGTCCGCTTGGAATCGGGAAAAACATCATAACCGTGGCGATGCCGCTCGATAACCGTGAGGGGGGTATGTATGGTCATCCAATAAATAAGATTGGACATTTGGCAAAGTCCACCGCCCACACCGTAGCCAAAGGTGCCGTTTTTAAGCACCATTCCATCTATATATCCCTTTTTGCGGGTGGTGTTTCCTATAAGATACCAATAGCTGAACACTTCGCCGGGGCGCAAAACTATTCCGTCTAGCTGTTTTACGGCTATCTTAAGATTTACTATTTTGTTGTATTGGTATTGCATATCCACGTCCCGCAGTTTGCGGAGCAAGGGTGTTTTGTGGGAAAACTGTATTTCGCCGAAATATTCTTTTTTTGTTTTAGCAAACATTTTTCTGTGGGTAAGCCAATAAAGACGGCGCAGACCGCTGTAATACCACATACCCAGCTTTGCCCGCAATGCACTGCGTTTTATGGGTTTTTTTACTCCTTCATCAGGTCTTTTTTTCATATAAGCACCTCACTGTTTCATAAAACACAAAAAGCACAGTTTTTAAAGCCAACGAATTCAGACTACAAGAGCCGTTCTCCGTTCTTTTATATACAGTTATTTACCGAAATAATTTTCGTAGCTGTATTTTGTGCCGTTGCAGGTAGGGGCTTTCCAGTACATATCCAATACGGCGTGCTTCTTTGCCTGCATTTGCGCGGTGGTAAGATTAAAATAATCGTGGCGGGTTTCACCGGGTTTTCCGTTTGTGGGGTCATCAAAGGTGATATCGCACATATACCATTCATCGTCAAGGCGGACTGCGCTCCATTTATGGTTTTCGCCGTTGCCCGTGCCCACTATCTCCACACAGTTTATACCTACCATAAAGCATAAGGTGTGGAACGCTTCCGAATAGGATTCACATACGCCGGTGTGGTGGATAATTACACCGTATGCGCTCCAATGATCGGGTGCGGTGCCGTCCCATACGGCTCCCTGCTTATAGCTTGAATCTATAAGGATACGGTCGTATATAAGCTTTTCTTTAACAACGTCGGGCGCATCTGCGGGGATAGTGCTTACGATACGCTGAACCTCTGCATCGAAACGGGCTTTTTTTGCAAGGATACTTTGCTTTAATTCGGGGGTCATTTCGCCGTAATCAAGACCGCTGCTTGAAGTGCCGTCGGAATAGGTGAGAAGCAGGTTTGCGGTGCCTCCGCCCCATTCTATACCGATCTGGGCGCCCAGATAAAAATGCTCGGGATTATCTGCCGCATAGAGATAGAAGATATAGTAATTGTTACCGTCTGCAACTTCCTCGTCCAGAGCCACTTTTTCTTCAAGATTTTTTACTGCCGCGTCTATTTTACGGTACCACTCTTTTTGCTTGGAATTAAGAATGGAATATAAATATCTGTCTGTGTTTTTAAGTGCAGTGTGCTTTTGTCCCGTGGTGTAACCGTATTCGGGCTTTTCCTCGGGTTTGCTTACTTCGGGTTTGCTTTCCTCGGGCTTGCTTTCTTCGGGCTTGCTTTCTTCGGGTTTGCTTTCCTCGGGTTTGCTTTCTTCGGGCTTGCTTTCTTCGGGTTTGCTTTCCTCGGGTTTGCTTTCCTCGGGCTTACTCTCTTCGGGTTTACTTTCCTCGGGTTTGCTTTCTTCGGGCTTGCTCTCCTCGGGCTTGCTCTCCTCGGGAGTACTTACTTCCGGTTTACTTTCTTCGAGTTTACTTTCTTCGGAAACGCTGCTCTCTGACTCAGATTCATCGTCGCTTATTTCCGTAAATGAAACCTGCAGTTCGAACCCGCTTTGCTCCATCATACTTACAAAATCATCAAAATCCGAAAGCTCGGGCAAAGAGGTATTTGTACCTCCGCTTTGGCAGGCGCAGACGGAAATTAAAAGAAACGCGCATACCACGACGGCGGCTATAATCTTTTTCATATAAAAACCTCCGCAAAATTAACTTTATATATTTATTTTACTCCTTTTATAAAAAATGTCAAGGTGGGAGAAATGAGTTCTGCAGGCAGTGAGATACGCCAGATCCTACATGCTGTTTTTCACCAATACAACCAAAAAACAAGTCTGTGCATTTGTTGTGCTTGTATTGTTTTTGTACATTTTCACAAAAATATCATTGTTTACAAATTTTTCATAGACATTTTGTCCATATTATGGTAGTGTATATATGACAAAACTAAACAAAGAAAGGATAATTCCAACTATGAAAACTTTCGCCGAAAAAATCCACAGCTTTCATCCTTGCCATTACCCTTACTTTACCGTTTGTGGTATTTGCCGCAGCGCAGGATGAAAAGTGTTTTTGAAATTTAATTAAAGGAGGAAAAAACGATGAAAAAAACACTTTTTGCAGTTTTGATTATTTTTGCATTTATTTTAATTTTTACCGCGTGCGACACACCGGAGCCGCCGGAAGAATCCGCGAACGAAGCATCAAATATGTCGGAAACGGAAAGCCTTCCAGAAAGCAGCACACCTGAGGAAAGTACTCCCGATGATAGCCTGCCCGAAGAAAGTATACCCGACACAAGCGCACCCGAAACGAGCAAACCCGAAACAAGTGAGCCTGAAACGAGCAAACCCGAAACGAGTGAGCCGGAGGTCAGCGAACCCGAAACAAGCGAACCTGAATCGTACACTGCAGAAGAATTACATTCATTATTTATTGAATTGAAGAAAGAGGAAGAAAGCGGAGACAGAGAATTATCTTTAGATAATATACACATCGGCGCATACTTTACTGTTGACGGACACCTCATTGATTACGTCGGAAAGGAAAACTTTGACAAAGCAGTAGAAATGTTTGGCGTAGTTGGCATTAATCACGGTATAGTAAGCGATTATTTCGGCATTACAAAGCAAGAATACACGACTCTGTACCAACAAGTGCTTGATACAATTTTGCCGGATTATCCAGCCGCTTTGTATATGGGAATTTTCTGTTATCAATATGAAATTTGGTTTTCAGATGAATACTGGAGCTATCCTGAGCTTTTTTATTCCGATTACATTCCGTCTGAAACAAAAAGCCATTATACTCCCATCAATGAAGACAGGCAGTACATAAGAGCCTACTATAATATTGATTATAAGCTCATAGAGCACGTGGGCATTGAACGGTTTAATAATTGGCTTGACAAAACAGACGAAGCAAATCAAAACATAGTTGTTTTTGTTAAGGATTTCGGAATCACAAAAGATACGTTTACATCCATATACAAAGATATAAAAACGCTCCCCTATAACCCCAATTACCTTTTCGGTACGGCGGAAATGCAGGAAGAGTATTTTAAGGTACATCCTTTAAACAAAGAATAAATTTTATACAATAACAAACGGCGGGGGGCAAGCCCCCGCCGTGATTATTTGGAGTAACTTTTATTTTACGTAAACGCTTATTTCTTCCACCGTTACCGACTGATACTTATTGCCTGCAACGTACAGTTTGATACCCGAAAAGATAACGTAACCATCGTGTATGCTTTTTGAGGGGATGCCCAGAGAGGAAAGAGGAATTTCTATATCTATACTCTGGTTTGCGGTGATATCGCCGGTATATGAATCGGTACTGCAATTAAGCTTGGGATTGATACAAAGGTACTGCCCCTCTGCATATGCGTGGGGGAAGGCGCCGTCGAAGAACAAAAGTATACTTGCGTTTACGTTTGCGGTGGATATTTTTACCTTTAAAACCGAATCCTTTACGGGAACCTTAATACCGTTTGTTAAAGCGCACTGGGCATCAGGCCACAGACCGTTGGTGTTTTTAAACACTATGGCGGTTTCGGTCTCCTGCGCCGTCATTGTGGTGCCCTCTATATACCACAAATTCTTTTGCTTGGGAGCTATATCCGCCTTTTCGCCGGAAGCGAGAAGCACCGAGGTATCGTAATCAACTTTAGGCGCGTCGGGGTCGGAAACGTAGTTTTCCAAAAGGAAAGCCGATATCTGCTCCGCAAAAATGCGGTTGCCCAGATCGCCGAGATGGATTCCGTCGGAGCATACCACCTGCTTTTCGGGGTGCTTTGAGCATTCGGCAAACAGATCTATGAGAGGATATCCCGTTTCTGCGGCTACTTCACGGGTCATTTTGTTATACGTATCCACCCATTCGCGAATATCTCTGCCGCCGTACATAGCTTCGCTTTGCCCTTGTGCGGAATAAAACTTTGCGTAATCTATACTGTTGGTGGTAAGAAGTATGGGTACCGCCCCTGCTTCCACCGTTTTTTCCACCAGCTTTTTCATATTCAGCTTGAACTGCTCCGGCGTTACCTTGGGGGTATTGGCGGAAACCATAAGCAGATCGTTCATACCGAAGCAAAGGGTGACGTAATCGGGATTGCGGGAGGCGACGAAGGCATCAAAGCGGGCAAGCCCTTCTTCGCTGGTTATCGCGCCCTTGGCGCCGTTAAAATAGCGCATATTGCAGTTTTGAGCCACGGTCTTGCCCCATGCGCCCAAAGCGGTGATGGAATCGCCGAACACCACCAGCATAGCGTTATCCAGAGGAGCGGGGGTAAACACATCCTCCGAAACGGTTTCGGACAGGTCTGAAACGGTTTGCGAATTTTCGCTCTCCTGCGCGCAGGAGCAAAACAAAAGGGAAAAACAAAGCATAAATATAATTACTCTTTTCATTTTTTGTTCTCCATACAAAAATCCGCCGTTTTGTCGAAATTTTCGAAAAACTGCGGTTTTTTTGACTAATATTTTTGGGGTCCCCGAGAAAGCGTTTTCCGTGAAATCTATCGTCTGCTCGAAACGCCGCAAGAAAACCTTTCTTGGGGTAAACATTATTCTTCTCCGCCGAAGGACACGGAGCGCTGGTTCATTACGCCCTGATATACATCGCCGGTATTGCCGAGATAATAATTCTTTATAAGCTTGCGGATCTCCAGAGGATACAAAGGCTCTGCGGAAATATTATCTATATTGAGCCAAGTGGTGCCAACCTGAAATTCATCATATTCGTATACGTTGTTTTCAAGTTTTTCCTTTATGTCGCAGAGAACCATAAACTCTACGCGGTGGATATCTTCGTATTCATCGAATGTCTCGCGGATGAACATTATCTCCTTGGGGTCGATATCATAGCCCGCTTCTTCTGCCATCTCACGCTTCAACGTATCGAAAATAAGCTCATCGGGACGCTGTTTTCCGCCGGGGAGAGTATAGTACGTTCCGTTATTTTCCATTTCCGCAACCAAAAGCTTGTTGCCCTTTATAATAATGCCTTTTACGGAATTTCTGATGGTCATAATTTAATTACACCTCTGTAAATATTACTGTATACAGTAAACAACATTTAGAGAGTTTTGTCAAGAGTCAAAACGCTCAAAATTACCTTGACGGAAAGGAAATAATAGTGTAAACTCTGTATATAATCTTCCTTTGCCGTACATAATCTACGGGAAACGGAGGAATATACAAAATGATTACAAAAGCAAAGCTCATTACCTGTATTGCGGCAGTGATGCTGACCGTAATAATATCCGACCTTACCCTGCCGAGAGGCGAAAAAAGCATTTACGATACCACGGTAAGACTGCACATACTTGCAAACAGCGATTCTGCAGAGGATCAAAAGCTGAAGCTTGAAGTAAGGGACGCTATTATAGAAAACAGCCCTTATCTTGAAATGATAACCGACACGGAAGAGCTTAAAAACGAAATAATACGTATTGCCGAAGAAACGGCGGCGGGTTGGGACGTGCGCGCCGAGTTTGGCGAGGAATATTACGAAACCCGTGAATACGACGGGGTGATGTTCCCTGCGGGGACGTATACTTCGCTCCGCATAATTATCGGCGAAGGTGAAGGAAAAAACTGGTGGTGCGTGCTGTTTCCCCCTTTGTGTCTTTCTGCCGCCACGGCGCAGGATGCATTGGAAGACACGGGTATGAGCGAGGACGCGGTAAACGTATTTACAAAGACAGAAAAGATAAAATACAGGTTCAGGTTTAAAATACTTGAATTTTTGGGAAATCTGAAAAAGGAGTGAAAAAAAGATATGCTGCACCGTATTATAGGAAAAAGCGGAAGCGGAAAAACACGCATTATTATAAACAAAATAAAAGAATGTATATCCGACGGTCAGCAGTGTATCGTTATCGTGCCCGAGCAGCAATCTGTGGCGTACGAAAGAAAGCTTTCCTCTTTTTTGGGAGACACCTTCAATATGTACTGCGAGGTACTTAACTTTGAGCGTCTGCCCAACCGTATTGCAAGGCAGTTCGGTGGACTTGATGCGGAATATATGGATGTCGGCTGCAGAAACGTGCTGCTTGCATCCGCTTTATACGATGTGAAGGATTCCCTTACCCAATACGCCCTCTCTGCAGAGGACAACGATTTTATTAAAAAGCTGGGAGAGACCGCCGCAAACCTTAAAATGCGGGGCATCACTCCCGATATGCTTTTGGAGGCAAAGGAAAAAATACCCTCCAAAACCCTTTCGGAAAAGCTTTCCGATATGGGAATTATATTAAAAGAATACGAAAAAAAGACCCCGAAAAGTCTGTATGACCCCAACGACGGGCTTACCCATCTTGCTTTGCGGGAGGATACGCCCCGTTTCTTTGAGGGGAAAACGGTATTTATTGACAGCTGTTACACCTACACGCCCCAAGAAGAAGAGATAATAAAAATTATTTTGCAAAGCGCAATTGATGTTTATATTTCCTTCCTTATCGGAGAAGACCCCGAGCTTTACAAAGAAACCACCCTTTGCAGCGAAAAGATAAAGGAATATTCCCCTATCTGCGAAGACTTGGTGCTTACTGACAACAAGCGGGCAAAGGAAAAAAGTATTGAATACCTGCAGGATTTTCTGTGGGACCATTCCGCACCCGTTTTTGAGGGCAACACGGATAACGTAAAGATAATCTCCGCTTCCGACAGCTTTGAGGAAGCGGCGGCGGCAAGCAGTATTATACATTCCCTTATACGCAAAGGCTACCGCTACCGTGACATTACGGTGATAACGGGCAACGCCGAAAAATACGATGGAATAATTGACACGGTGTTTGCTTCCGACGGGATACCCTGCTACATGTCGGTAAAGGACGAGCTTACCACAAAGCCCGTGGTAGCGTTTGTTTTGTCTGCTCTGGAAATAGCCGTAACGGATTTCGCTCCTTATGCCGTAAGCAAATACATAAAAAACAGCTATTGCGATCTTAACGCAAGAGAAAGAGACCTGCTTTCCCGTTATACCGACACCTGGGGAATAAGAGGAAAGCGTTGGCGGGACGGTACCCCCTGGATGATGAATCCCGAAGGATATACGGGAACCCTTACCGAATATTCCGCCCATATACTTAACACCGTAAACGCCGCAAAGGAGAAAATGACAGATATTCTTTTGCCCGTATATGAAACCTTGGTTTCCAAAGACCTTACCGTTAAAAGCGGTGTGGAGGCGCTGTACGGATTGCTTATATCCGCAAAGGCGGATAAGCGTTTGCTTGCCCGTGCCCGTATTCTTATGGACAGCGGCAAGGAACGGGAAAGCAACGTAACATCCCAGGTATGGGATGCCCTTATAGATATTTTCGATAGATTGGTTTCTGTCTGCGGAGAGGAAAAAACTACCCCCGAAAGACTGCACCGATATCTTTCTCTTATGATATCATCCCGCAAAGTGGGAGCGATACCCGCTTTGAATGACAGCGTTACGATCGGTAACGCCAGTCTTATCCGCCCCGAAAACTGCCGCGCCTGCATACTTATGGGGGTAAATGACGGTGAGTTCCCCAAGGCGGTGCACAGAGGCGGCTTGTTTGACGAAAGGGAAAACACCCTTTTGGAGCAGGCGGGAATTCCTTTGGCGCTTCCACTTTTGAGACAGCAAAACGAACAGCGGTTTTATTTTACCGCGGCGTCAAGCGCACCCGAGGAAAAACTGTATATAACCTACCCTGCGGGCGACCTTACCGGCGGTACCCTGCGCCCCTCCGTTGCGGTTATGCGCATTAAAGAGCTTCTGGGTATAAAAGAAGAAAAGTTTGGGGAAAAGGAAACGGATCTGCTGTACTGTATCCCCTCCGCAAAGCGGTATTACGGCGGTATCCAAAACCCATACATAAAAAAATCCCTTTACGGCTTGTGGGAAGAAAAGACAGAGGGAATGGGACTGTACGAAAAAGACGCCACCGTATGTCTTGACCAAAACGTGCACACCCTTACTCCCAGCCGTACGGATAAATACGCATCCTGCCCCTTTTCTTTCTTTGCAAAATATCTTTTAAAGCTTAAAGAAAACAAAAAAGCCGCATTTGCCGCACCCGAGATAGGCACATTCGTTCACAGCATACTGGAAGAATTCGTTTCCGCCCGCGTGGAAGATGGAAAGTTTGTTCCCCTGCCCGACAGCGAACGGGAAAAAGAGGTGGACCGTCTTACGGAAACCTATATTCTTTCCGTGGCGGGAGAATATGCTTACGATAAACGGTTTGCTTATGCGGTGGGCAGATTTAAAAAGACACTTAATCTTATTATAAAAAATATTTCTGCGGAATTTGAGCAAAGCAAATTCTGCCCCAGCGGTTTTGAAGTAAAGATAGGTATGGGCGATCTGCCTCCCGTTGAAGTAAAGACGGAAAAAGGCAAAATATTCCTGCGGGGTATCGTTGACCGCACGGACACCTGCGTTATTGACGGAAAAACGTACTTACGTGTAATAGACTACAAAACGGGAGACAAGCGTTTTTCTGCGGAAAGAGTGGAAAAGGGCTTGGATCTGCAGCTGCTTATGTATCTTTTTGCCTGCTGTGCCGCAGACAAAACGGGCAATACTCTCCCTGCGGGCGTGCTGTATATGCCCGCATCCGCCCCAAAGCTTGACGGGGAAAAGGAACACCCCAACCCCGAGGAAGAAGCGGTTTACGGATTTAAGAAAAGCGGTCTTGTGCTGGCAGATCCCGAGGTTATCCGAGCTATGGAGCAAGACGGCGGCGGAGTGTTTATCCCCGCAAAGCTTAACAAGGACGGCTCCGTTTCCGCAAGGAGCGTAAGCGCAAAGACCTTGGAAGAGTTTGACGCTTTGGAAGAACAGCTTAAAACCACCGTACGCAATATGGGAGACCGACTTATTTCGGGAGATATGTGTATATCCCCCCTTAAAGAAGGAAGTATAAACGCCTGCAGATACTGCGAATATAAGTCGTTTTGCAGAAACAACTGATTTTTAAAAAAGGAGGAAATGCTTTATGCCGGATTTCACCCCGTCGCAAAACAAAGCCATAGAAACAAAAAACGTAAGCATGGTTGTTTCCGCAGGTGCGGGAAGCGGTAAGACCACCGTTATGACAAGCCGCATACTGCGTTCCCTGCTTGAGGGAAGCGATATCAACAGATATCTTGTGGTGACCTTTACCAAAGCCGCCGCTTCTGACGTAAAAGAAAAGCTTTACAAGGGACTTATGAAGGCGCAGGCGGAAAACCCTGCCGACCGTCATATTGCGGGACAGCTTATGTCACTTCCCGCCGCGGATATTTCCACGGTGCACGCCTTTTGCTTTTCACGCATAAAGCAGTATTTTTCGGTTTTGGGAATAACCCCCGACGTACGCGCCGCAGACGAAACGGAAGCAAGCCTTCTTTTGCAGGAAAGTATGGAAAAAACCCTTAACGAAGGATACGAAAAGCAGCAGCCCTATTTTATGCTGCTGGCAGACGGTTTTTCGGGACGGAAAAGCGACAAACGCTTTGCAGACGTTATGCTGGGGCTTTACAAGGAATTGCGGGTATACCCCAATTACCGCAGATTTTTGGAAGAGCTCATTGAAAAGCTTGAAAAAGACTGCAAAAAGACCGAATACACAAACACCGAAGTTTGCTCCGTAATAATGGATGAAGCGGAAAAATGTATACTTACCGCAAGAGAAAATCTGGAAAAGCTTTGCAAATATGCGCTTGACGTGCAAGAGGAGATATACCTACCCTCTTTATACGCCTTTGCCGAGGAGCTCGACACGCTTTTATCCATTTTCCCCGCAGGATACGATGGGGTGAAAGAATACATAAACACTTTAAAAAATCCCCGTCTGCCCACAAAGGGATATAACAGCGAAATTCAAAAAGAAAAGATATACGCTGTAAAAAACGATATTTTTGAAGAGATAAAAAGGATACGGGGACGGTATTTTGTTTTTTCCTCCGAAACAAACCTTGAGGATATGAAAACAAATCTTGCCCTTATAAAAGCGGCAAAAGAATTTCTTTTTGAATTTGACGATACCTACACCCGTTTAAAGAAAAATGCGGGAGTAATAGATTTTTCAGACCAGGAGCATTTAATGCTTGCTTTGCTGGAAAAGGACGGAACCCCCACACCTCTGTGCCTTGAAATAAAAAAACAGTTTGACGAAATATACGTTGACGAATATCAGGACACGAACCCCTTGCAGGACAGAATATTCGCCCTGCTTTCTTCCGATAACAGATTTATGGTGGGGGACGTAAAACAGAGTATTTACCGTTTCAGAAGCGCACACCCCGATATTTTTAAGGGGTACTGCAACATATTCGGAAAGATAAAAAACACGGAAAAAGTGATACTGCGTGAAAATTTCCGCTGTGACGAGAATATTATACTCTTTTGCAACAAGGTGTTTTCCGGAATAAAAGAGATCAGCGACAGTATGAATTATTCCGAAGAAGCGCTTATCTTTGCAAAAAAAGAAAACCTTGGCACTTCCCCCGTTTGCTTTACCCTTATAAAAGGAGAAAAGGAAATGAACGCCGAAGAAAAGCAGACTGCGGAAGCGGAATATATCGCAACCCGTATAAACGAGCTTGCGGGGACACCGAAAAATGACGGTACACCTATTAAATATGGCGATATTGCCATACTTTTTACCGCTTTGAAAAGCAATATAAGCATATACAAAAAGGTGTTTGAAAAAGCGGGTACCCCCTTTAAAGCGGAAAAAAGCGAAAGCTTTTTGGATAAGCAGGAGATACTGCTTGCCATTGCGGGATTAAAGGCGGTAGACAATCCTACGGCGGATATTCCCCTTGCAAGTATAATGCGTTCCCCTCTCTTTAATTTCACCGCAGACGAAATGCTGAAAATACGCCGCTGTGTAAACAGCGATTGCCTGTACGATTGCGTTAAGGGTGCGGCAAACGCCTTTAAAGAGGACAGAGAAAAGAAAAAACGCTACCGCTGTTTTCCTTCGGTTTTGGGAGCCACCCCCGTGCCCCGAAGAATAGTGGGTGCGGAAAAAGAATGTATTTCCAAAGAAATTTCCGCAAAATGCAAAATGCTGGTTTCCGCTTTGCATTTGTGGCGTCTTGGGGCGGAGGGTGTTCCCGCCCACAGATTTATATGGCAGTTTTACAACGAAAGCGGTATGATCTCCGTCGTGCTGAGCGAAAAAGGCGGGGAGAAAAAGCACCGCAACCTTATGCTGCTGTACGATTTCGCCCGAAGATACGAGGAAAGCTCATACAAGGGGCTTAACGCATTTTTAAAGTATCTTGACGAAACCGAAGAGCTGGAAGAAGCAAAATCACCCGATGACGGAGGCAACACTGTTAAGCTGATGACTGTACATCGTTCCAAAGGGCTTGAATTCCCCGTGGTATTTCTGGCAGATACGGACAGACAGTTCAGAGGGCAGGACAGCGTGGATTTCGTTTTGCGAAAGGACGGGATCGGCGTAAAATTTTCCCAGGCAAACGGTATGCTTACCAAAAACAACTGCGTGACCGACAGCCTGCTTATAAAAGAGCTTTACGACAGCACCGCGGAAGAGGCGAGAAAGCTTTACGTTGCTTTAACCCGTGGCAGAGAAAGACTTTATATTACCGCCAAAGCCGACGAGATTGACGAGCTCGGAGGCGATATGCGCACCGGCAAATGCCACGCAGACTGGATAATACAGTCCCTTGGCACGGCAAACACCGATTTTTACACCTTTAAAACCGTTTTGGCGGCGGAAGTGTCTGCCCAAAGCGGAGAGCAAGAAAAACGACTGTTTTTACCCCCTGCGGAAGATCTGCGTTCGCAGCTTGAATTTGTATACCCTCAAAGCGGATGGGATACGCCCGCAAAAATTTCCGTTTCCGAAATACGAAGAGGTCTTTTGGAAGAGGAAGAATACACCCGCACGGTACGGCAGAGCAGTATTTTGCGCAAGCCGAAGTTTTTGGGAACGCAACAGGTATCTGCCGCAGAAAAGGGCACGGCAAACCATTTGTTTATGCAGTTTGCGGATTTTGAAATCGCAAGCTTTCTCGGCTCCGAGGCAGAAGCAAAAAGACTTGCTGAAAAAGGGTTTATTACAAAAGAACAGCTTGAATTAATGGATTTTAAAGCGCTGGATAAATTCTTTGTTTCTCCCCTTTATGACCGTATGTGCAAATCAAAAGCCGTATACAGAGAAAAGCGTTTTTCCGTGGAGGAAAGCGATATCGTTGTGGGCGGCACGGGAAAGGAAAAGATACTTGTGCAGGGAGTTATAGACTGCTTTTTCCAAAACCCCGACGGCACCTACACGGTGGTGGATTACAAAACCGACCGTACCACTGATAAAAACGAGCTTGTTTCCCGCCACGGCGCCCAGATAAGCTTTTACTGCGCCGCAGTACAGCGTATGACGGGAAAACCCGTTTCCAAAGCGGTTATATATTCATTCTCTATCGGAGATGAAATTGAAGTAATATAACGATGAACTATGAACGATGAACGAGAAACTGTGGTGGATTTTTGTCCCTTGGGACAAAAATCTTCCGTCATTCCTCATTCATCATTCCTCATTAAAAAATGCCCGATAACTCGGGCATTTTTCTATTTTACCTTATCCAGATAAATCTGGGGATTCACATTCCTTTCCCCTATCTTTACTTCAAAGTGAAGATGAGGTACGGTTGCGGATTCGATAATGGCGGTGGTTCCCACGGTGCCGATCTCCTGCCCTGCCTTAACTGTACTGCCCACGGAAATTCCTTCGGGCAAAAGCTCTTCAAGGTTTGCATAGACTGTAACCACGTTGTTTGCGTGGGTCACCTCCACCACGGTGCCGTAAAACGCATCGCTGTATACGGCGGAAACGGTGCCATCGGTATAGCTTACCACGGAAGTGCCCTTTTCTGCAGCGATATCAACACCCGTGTGGGTGCGGTAATCCTGCATAGTGGGTGAAAACACAAGCTCTGTTACGGAATGTGCCGTTACGATATCACCCGAAACGGGCGCATAATATTCGGGCGCAGGTGTTACGTCTGCGGGGATATCCGTGGGGTTGTTTACCACGGGAGTATCCGAAATATCGGGAAGCTGTATAGAAGGCACGGATATTTCGGGCAGAGAAATATCATCCGTTTGGTTTATGGAATAAATGCTTATTGCCATAACTGCCACAGTAACCACAGCCGCCGTCATATACACGTATGCCGAATACCGCTTAAAAACCTTTGCCGCAGGTATCTTTTTAAATTTAAAGCCCTTTTTTTCCTTCATAATAAAGAAATCCCCCTTTTATATTTCGCTTATATTCTGCCCATATAAAAGAGGATATATTCATATTATGCAAGTAATTTCGGCGCCTTGAAAATATCTGCAGATTATCTGCTTGTAGGTTTGCCCCTCCAGAGAAAGTAAGTACGCACCGTAAAGAGAAAGCCCCAGCCCGTTTCCCTGCCCCTTGGTTAAAACGGTGTAGCCGCCGTCCGAATTCAAATGCAAAGTAAAATCCACGGAAACAACGGAAAAATGCTTTATAAATTCCAAAGCATCCACGCTTGCTTTTTCAAAGGATACGGTTTTTGCTTTTCCGTCCTCGCCGTAGGAAACTCCTTTTATTTCCCCTTTGCCGAAAGCGAGTATTTGCTCTCGTGTGATAACCGTTTCCCCGTAAAATCCGGGGAACGAGCGCTCATCTGCCGTGGAAACGGATTTAAGATACGGCTCTTTTCCCTCTGCGGTATTTTGATTTGAGCTTAAATGAAAGCAAGAGTTTATTATTTTTCCGCCGTAGGTTATATATTCACCCGCAGTGGAGTATACCGCTTCCCTCATGGCGTTATACACCTTTTCACCGTGCTCGGCTGAGGTGGAAGCGCAAATATCCTCAAGACTGCCCTGAGGCAGTACTTTTCCGTGAAAAGCCGTGTACGTACGCAGAGTTACGGCTATGGCTTTTAACGCTTCTGCCGGCAAAACGTCCGTGCCCATACCCAGCATTACGTTTAAAACGTATTCGTTATCCGGTAAGGGGTGCTCCTTGGTTTCCCCCACAGAGGGGTAAAAGGGCAAAAGTAAAACAAGAATAAAAGTTAATAAAAAAAGAAGCAGAAAATTACGCATACAAAACGTCCTTTCTGCTTCAATTATATTCGGTTTGAAAAATATTATTCCTCTTCTGCGGGAACGGGTTCGGGCTCCGCTTCCGATGCGGGAAGCATTACCAAACGGCAGGCGATATACAATACGGCTACGATATCTGCCATACAAAAGATGGTTACGTTTGTAAACTTTATGGGCCAGAACAAAGAGAGATACAAAGCGGGAACACAATATACCAAAAGAAGCATTATTGTTATAAGACCCAAAAATACGTACAGCTTTTTGCGGCGGCAGCCCACGGTGTTTCTTCCCTCACAGCACCAGAACAGCATAAGGAACACCAAGCCCAAAAGGTGGTATACGTAGGAGGATGCGGTTACTGTTAAGCTGCGCTCCATAAAATCGTTAAGTAATCTTACGGCGGTGAGCAATACGGGTGCTACCGAAAGCACGGGGATAACACGAACAAGACGGGCCTTTGCTCTGCGGGAGGAAATGGAAAGAAAATACAAACCGGAAATAACGGAAAGCACAAGCACCGCACCAAACCAAAGGTTTATTGTCTTTTCCTCAAACACAAGCTCGTATACGTAATAAATGACCTGTGTTAAAAGCATCATTCCCAGCAAGGCGGAAGCGAAAATGGTTAGCGCCGAATCCTTTTCGGGATCATTTTTAAGCTTGCCTGCAAAGATGAGCGAGCCTGCAAAAAAGAGCGCTCCAAATCCTATGCAAAATACGGCAAACACCAAGGGAGCATTGGTTCCCTCAAGATAATACAACCCGTCCGACGAAGCGAGGGATTGCATTTCTATATTGTTGATGATAACGTACAAGCGAGCCACCGCCATACAAACAGAAGCAAGCAGGGACGCAAATACGAAAATTTTATAGTTTTTGATATTTGACGGCATACGTGTTTTTTCCTTCCCGTAACGTAAAAACAATTATACAATGTTTTTTTGTAAATGTAAATAAAAAACGGGATTAATTTGCACTTTGTTAAAAATTTAAGTTATTAAAAATCATAGCAGGGCGACATAACCGTGCCGGGGAAATAAAAATACAATATATCCTCATAGGAATATCCTTCCACGCCCATCTGGTGACCCCCGCGCTGGCTGTAGCCCACGCCGTGTCCGTTGCCGATACCGTGTATGATTATTCCTTCGGGAATGTTTTCGATAGTGAAATTGGCGCACCGCACGCCTAAAACGTTCATGATATTCCCGCCGAACTTTATTTCACATACGTTGCCGGCGGTATCTGTAATATTGATACGGTAAACGTATGAGCTTCCGTAAGGGTCTGTTTCCGCAACGGAAACGTTTTTTACCTGCCCCGTTACGGTGTAGTTTTTAAGACGCTTGCTGAGCTGCTCGTAGGTATATGTTACCTCCCACCGTCCGCCGTAATCAAGAGGCTCGTTTTCGTATCTTACAACACGGAGATAAGGTATATCCGCCCCTACCCAAGCCGCAAAGCTGGAGCATGAATTATAACCGTGGCTGGAGCTGTACGCCACAAGACAGGGTGTGCCGTTGTAGGTAAGCACCATTCCCTTGGTTTCGTCCACCGCTTTATCGTTAATTTCATCACGGTGGTGGGTACCTCTATAGGACTGACAGCAGTTGCGGTTGCAAAGATCAAAATCCTCTCCGTGGTCCTTTGCCACAAAAACCAGAGTACGGCAGATTACCGAAAAGGCTTTTCTGCTTTCAAAGGATCCGTCCGCCCCTATTTCCGCAGACATAACACCCTTTACGTAGGTTTCTATATCCACGCGGTTTACCACGGTTATGCCGTATCTGCCGCAGGTAAGCAAAATTTCCCCTTCGTATGACCAGCCGGTAGAAGAAAGAGCGATGGGAGCTTCTGAACGAATGCAGGCTTTATTACACGCCTGACCGTCTATATACATAATTCCGTTTTCCCATATAACCGAAAGGTTTTTGTATACGTTTCCGCCGAACGCCAGCATGCTTCCGTCCGTTGCGGAAAGTTCAAGCTTTTTAAGGGCGTTGGTCCCATAGCTTAAGCCAACGTCCACCGCACGGTTTTTTACCGTTTCTGTTTCGGGACGGGGCGGGATAACGGAAAAATCGGGTGCTTCGAATTCCGCATACATATTTTCCTCGCTTTCCTCCTGCAGGGATACTTCGGACATCGGTGATTCCGCTTCCGAATTATCTCCGCCGCCCACGCAGGAAACGGCGCTAAACGCCACTGCCCCGCACAGCAAAAGGCAAGCAAGTAATGTGAATACTCGCCTTCCCGCAGCTAAATTTACAAACATTTTATTCTCCCCTGTAAGGTAAAATACTTGAAACTTTTTTGGGATAATGATACCATTATAACAAAAAGCTCGGTGTTGTCAATGTTTTTTTGAATTTTTCACCGCAGAAACGGCAATATTCATATAACTTTTGACAGTTTTACAGGTTAAATTATGGTTTTTTACAGCAAAACAAGCGGGTAAAGTGAAGTTGCGGCAAGCCGCAGTGAAGTTATGCCTTACGGAATAGTGAAGTATTGCGCCATTAGCGCAAAGTGAAGTTAAGTGTTCCGTATATCGTGCCGAAGGCACACTTCACGCACGAAGTGCGCTTCACGTCCGAAGGATACTTCACGTTCCGAGTAAGCGGAACACTTAGTTCAAAAAAAGAACCTTTGTCTTGGTAGACAAAGGTTCTTTTTTGTTGCGTAAGAGCGACTAAAAGTAGTGTAAACAGGGGTAAAAACGACCAAAAGTAAACTTCTATTTCTTATAGAAGTTAATGTGTAAATGTTCCTCAGGGCCAAACCGGTCTATAATATAGTGATTAACAATAAAATCTTGTGTGTGCCACTGTTCACAGGGATATCCCCCAACAGAAGCAGATGTTGTTACTAATGGTTTGCCGTATTGTTTTCTCAAAGTTTTGGATAATTGTTCGAACGATTCATTGATATCATAGCAATCAGATTGGTAATACTCAAGTGGACGGAAGACCTCAATAAATTCAACTTTTAATTTATTAAAATGAACTCCAAACATAAGCGGAATATCAGAAGCAAATGCTTGTCCTGCGAATGTAATATAGCCGTCTGTAACAGGTGTATACTCAACATCAGATACTTTTAGTGATTCAATAAGTGCCCGTATATCTGGCGTAATAGAAATCTTTGGAGAATTAACCTCAAAAGCAGGTTTTGTATTCTTCTTTTTCAAGAAACAGAACATTAAATCACCACCTTTTACTTGATTATATCATAAATTGTTATCTTTTTCAATGATATATCGCTTTTGTAAAATAAATCAACGGCTTGCCGTTGCATATCATCAATGCGAAGCATTGTATATCACCAACACGCAGTGTTGTATCTCATCAAGCCGCAGGAGTATGCACCTTCGGTGATGATATACGCCTTACGGCGATGATATACACGCTAAAGCGTGATGATATACCAAGCCTGCGGCTTGGATAAAAAAAGAAGTAACTTTTGGTAGACAAAAGTTACTTCTTTTTTGGTGCCGGTGGCGGGGGTCGAACCCGCACGGTATCGCTACCACTGGATTTTGAGTCCAGCACGTCTGCCAATTCCATCACACCGGCGTATTAAGCTTTGAGCAGTATAACACACTTTACACCGTTTTTCAAGTGGTTTGTAACACTTTTTTGCGGAATTCTTGCGAGGAAGCAAACAATTCCCCTCGTCTTGCAAATTTCCATATGCTATGATATACTCATAACGAAAGAAGGTATAAGCTATGAGTGCGTATTACACAAACAAGCCCATTGTAAAGGTGGCGGCGATGCCTGCAGAGGAGGTAACCGCGGAGAGGAAAAACCTTATTCTGGGTCTGCCCATACATTCTATTGAAGAAAAGGTGTTTTTTTCTGATAAAGGGGACCGCCCCCACACCAATTACGATACCGATTCTCTTTTGCTTACCGATGGGATCTACAGTCCCGACGAAAATTACAAAAACAAGGAATGGTTCCATATAAACAGAGGGGGAGGACGGCTTATAACCTTTAAGCTTCCATGCCTGTGCGCTGTGGACGGGTTTCTCTTGAGCACCTGCAGAAACGACGAGGTTGCCGTACGCACGCCCACATACGTGAAGATACGCGTATCTGCCGACGGAGAAAATTTTAAAACCGTTTACGATAACGGGGACACCCGTTCCCATATTGACAGACGTAATTTTATAATAAAAGGGGATTTTGAAAAAACGCTTGCTTTGTACGTTCAGATCGTTTTTGACGTGGTGCATCACGTTTATATTGATGAGATCGAGATATTCGGCTGCACGGACACAAGCGGCGCCCTGATGCCCGTTGCCGACGGGTTACCCGTGTTCAACGAACATCCCCTTCCCGCAGAGATCAACAAATACCCCGAAGAGGATGTTTTGGGGGCAAAAAATATTGCCCTTACATACAATTTCCGCCCTGCCGCCGAAGACAAGGGGTTGCAGACGGAGGAAAACTACCTTCCCCTGACAGGGTATTTGGACAAAGAGGGAAATATTAAAGACACGTTTATGGACGGATTTTTGTTTTTGCCCGACGTATCTTTGGATTACACCCCCCGCGGTCAATTTGCGGACGGGTGGAAGGAATATATGGACAGCGTGTTTATTAAGGGCAAGAATCTGGATGCTTTGAACTCCGCCGCAAAAAAGACGGGGGACGCTTTGGGCAACCCCGAATACAAGGTAAAGGTATATTTTACCCTGCTTTATACCTATACCCGCCACAGCGAATTCGGCACGGTGAACGGGGAAAAACTGGTGTTTGATAACCCCGAAAGCCGCAAAAAGGCGCTTCGATGGCTGATAGATTATATGCTTGAAGAATACGAAAAGGGCGGATATTCCAACACCGAAGTGGGAGGCTTTTACTGGTTTGAGGAAGCTCTGAACCCTACGGACAGATACGAAAAAGAAATTATACGGGATACCTGCGAGTATATTCATTCCAAGGGATACAAATGCTTCTGGATACCCTATTTTTGCGCTCTGGGATATGAAGACTGGCAAAGCTACGGTTTTGATTGCGTTTGTATGCAGCCCAATTATATGTTTGATTACGGTATTCCCCAAAGCAGACTTTACGAAACCGCTGCTCAGGCTTTACGTATGGGAATGTGCGTGGAGCTTGAGATATGGAAGGTGCGGGAAGGCGCGGACGGAAGCATTGACGCCGAGGGCGTGGAGAATATAAAAAGATATATTCGGTATCTGGAGGCGGGCAAGGAAACGGGGTATATGCTTGCTCCGAAAATATATTACCACGGAAGCGCTATCGGCAGTATAATTCCCAAGGGATATCGCAGTAAAGATCCCATATACCGCGAAATGTATGATAAAACCTATCTTTTTGCAAAGAAAAAGCTGTGATACCAAGGACAAATAAACTTTTTTAAAAAAATTCACTTTTTTTGAAACCAAACGGTTTTTTTGACGGTATTATATATGTAAGCACCAAACGAAAGGAGCATATATATGAAAGGCAAGAGCAAGTGCAAAATACTTAAAGATATCCGCAAGCAGATAGCAAAGGAAAACGATATTGAATTTATAACCAGCGAATGTAAATACCAAGGAGATTGTCTTGGTACCTGCCCCTAGTGCGAGGCGGAGGTGCGGTATCTTGAAGAGGAGCTGAAAAAGAGAAAGCAGGCGGGCAAGCGGATCGCCGTTGCGGGAATAGCCGCGGCGTTTACCATTACCGCGTCAAGCTGTAACGAGCTTATTGACACCGTTATTAACGCAGGCACTACCGCAGGAGTTCCCGAAGCAGAGCCATCCTACGAAACGGTGGACGGGGAAATGCCGTCTGTATCACAGCCCGTTATTACGGACGATTCCGACGATATAGTAACCGAAGGAGAATTGGTCCCCGGAGAAGCCCTGCCCGAGGAAAGCGAAGTTTCGGAAGAATGGGAAGAGGGAGAAATTGAGGTGGAAATTATGGGAGATATGCCGGCTCCCGAAGACGATGAATAAAGCCCCGATAATTGCCATTTCCCGCCACAGAATGAAGACCGACGGGGACGGAGTTACCACGCTGGTGTGCTTTCACGGCTGTCCCTTGCGGTGCGTTTGGTGCATAAACCCTTTCTCCTTTGCGGAAGACACCAAAAAGAATATGCTGACCCCCGAAGAGCTGTACCAAAAAACAAAGATAGACTCTTTGTATTTTCTTGCAACGGGAGGCGGTGTTACCTTTGGCGGAGGAGAGCCTTTGTTGTATGCGGATTTTTTAAAGGAGTTTCGTCAGGTGTGCGGAGATCAGTGGCATCTCTGCGCCGAAACCTCTTTGAACGTGCCCACGGAAAACGTGTTGAAGGCGGCAGAGTGTATAGACGTTTTTTACGTGGACTGCAAGGACACAAGCCCCGAAATATATTTTTCCTACACGGGCAAGGACAACGCCCTTATGCTTAAGAACCTGCGTATGCTGCTGGACAAGGTGGGAAGCGAGCGGATAGTGGTACGTATACCCCTTATCCCCCAATACAACACCGATGAGGACAGGCAGAAAAGCAAAGAATTGCTTGCCCGAATGGGTGTGACCCGTTTTGATCTGTTTGATTACAAGATAAAGGAGAAAAAGTAAATGAAAACACGCATTTTTATTATATTTTTACTTGCGGCGGTAACCGTGTTTTCCGCCTGCAACAGTCTTGCTACCCAAAGTAATCCCCCCGTGGGCGCGGGACAGGCGGAAAGCAAGGACGGTACGGACGATAACCTTGACGTGGTTACCAGCACCGCAGACGATAACGAAAGCCACGATTATTCCTTCCCCGAACCGCCCAAGGAAATTACCGACCAGATAAGAGAGGATGCCGCAAAGACTTATCTTGAAACCGACAAGACCTCTTATTCGGCGGACGACATTTTAAGGCTTCGCATAGTGGTTGCCCGAGAGGATACTTTTTTAGGCTACGGAAGCTATTTTGATCTTCAGGGCTGGGACGAAGAAAAAGGCGAATGGGTAAGTGCATTTGCGGGCAGTGCTGCATTTTTCGATGATTATTCCGTATCCACGGGAACATCTACAGACAGCATAAGACTTTCGGATTATCCCGTAAAGGATTACCCCAAATACCGAATAGAAAAAGAAGTGCACGTGGATACCATAACGGTAGTTGCATATTCCAATGAATTTACAATAGAATAAGGAATTAACAGAAAGCGAGGCTAAAAATGGCAAAGAAAATATTTAAAATAATATGTCTGTTTATCCCTTTGCTGTTAGTGGTTGCTCTAATACTCCCTTACGGAATCTTAAACTCAAAGCTTTTGGTAGATATACTCGGATGCGGATGCCCCGTTTTGGATGAATACGGAAATCCCGTGAGGCGGGATTTTAATGCAAACGATTTTTCTGCTCTGTTCTGGACCTGTGTTTGGATATGTTCCTTCCTCCTTTCCCTGCCCTTTGCATTTAAGATAATACCAAAAGGAAAAACGTGGCAGAAATGTGTGTATATACTTGCCAACGCTTTGTGTACCGCGTGGATTGCCCACTGGGCATACATTAATATGCTCTGGTGCTGATCTTTGCATAAATAAAAGCAAAAAGTGTATAATTGTGCAAAAAAATTTATAAATTTTCATTGACATACGAGCTGTAAAGTGGTATATTAATAGCATCTTTTATTTATGGTTCAGAAAGGCAAAAGAAAATGAAGAAGATTATTGCATTATTATTAACCTTGCTTATGGTTACAGCATTCACTGCGTGTGATACTCCCGGCGAAGATGACGGCAAGTTTGTTATCGGCGTTGTTCAGCTTGCTCCTCACCCTGCGTTGGACGCCGCTACACAAGGTTTTATTGATACCGTTAAGGCAGAGCTTGGAGAAGAAAACGTTGTTGTTAAGGTTGAGATCGCAGCAGGCGATACCGCTACCTGCGCTCCTATCGTAAGTTCTTTCGTTTCCGAAGGCGTAGACCTTATTATGGCAAACGCTACTCCCGCACTTCAGTCTGCTGTTGCTGCTACTACAGATATTCCCATTCTCGGCACCTCTGTTACCGAATACGGCGTTGCACTGGGCATAAAGGATTTTAGCGGAATTGTTGGCGGAAACGTTTCCGGCACCTCCGACCTTGCTCCTCTTGACCAGCAGGCGGCTATGGTTAAAGAATGGTTCCCCGAAGCTAAAACTGTTGGCCTTGTTTACTGTTCTGCAGAAGCTAACTCTCAGTATCAGGTAGACGAGGTTCAGAAAGAGCTTGAAAAGCTTGGCTTTACCTGCAAGCAGTACGCTTTTGCAGATTCCAACGAAATGCAGTCCGTTGTACAGAAAGCGGCTGACGAATCTGACGTTATCTACCTTCCCACCGATAACACCGTTGCAAACGCTACCGGTATTATCGACGGTATCTGCCGTCCCATGAAGGTTCCCGTTATTGCCGGTGAAGAAGGAATTTGTTCCGGCTGCGGTGTTGCAACCCTTTCTATCAACTACTACGACCTCGGTGTAACCACCGGCAAAATGGCAGTTCAGATACTCAAGGGCGAAGCAGACATTTCCACTATGGAAGTACAGTACGTTGAACAGGCAAAGCTTTCCAAAAAGTACAACAAAGAAATTTGCGACGAATTGGGTATCACTCCTCCCGAAGGCTACGTTGCAATAGAAAAAGCTGACTAAAACATAATATTTTGAAGGCGAGATGGAAAACCACCTCGCCTGCATTATCGTAAAGACAAAAATCGGTTTATAGAGGATTTACATATGAGCAGTTTTATCAATGCCCTTCCCAGCGCAGTAGCGCAAGGACTTATATGGGGCATAATGGCGATTGGCGTATATATTACGTACAGACTTCTTGACGTGGCGGACCTTACGGTTGACGGTTCCTTCTGTACCGGCGGTGCGGTTTGCGCTATGATGATAGTTGCAGGCCACAACGTGTGGGTATCCATGCTGGTAGCCTTTGTTGTGGGTATGCTTACCGGTTGGGTAACGGGAATACTTCACACAAAGTTGGGAATCCCCGCTATTCTCGCCGGCATCCTTACACAGCTTGCATTGTGGTCGGTCAACCTTGCTATAATGGCTATGAAAGCAAACCAGCCCATAAATGCCGGCAGCTTTAATTTGTTGGTTTCTCTCCGTTACCTGCAAGACGTTGCAAAGGGACAAAAGCCCTTCTATATGCACCCCTTGTTCACGGTAGGTCTGTTTACTGTGGGAATTATCGCTTTGCTTTACTGGTTCTTCGGTACCGAATTAGGCGCTTCACTCCGCGCTACGGGAGCAAACGAAAATATGTCCCGCGCACAGGGTATCAATACCAATTTCAACAAGGTTTTGGGACTTATGATCTCCAACGGTCTTGTTGCTTTGTCCGGCGCGCTGCTGGCGCAGTATCAAAGCTTTGCAGATATCAATATGGGCAGAGGCGCAATAGTTATAGGTCTTGCCGCAGTTATTATCGGTGAAGTTTTGTTTAGCAAAATATTCCGCAACTTTGCTCTCAAGCTGCTTTCGGTAAGTCTGGGCGCAATAATATACTATATAGTTATTCAGGCAGTAATAAGTCTGTTGGATATCAACTCCAACTATATGAAGCTTATTTCCGCAGTCATCGTTGCAATATTCCTTGCAGTGCCTTATCTGCGCCACAGCTTCAGAGGCAAGCGTTCAAAGCCCGCTAAAGCCGGAAAGGATAAGACCAATGCTTAAAGTACAAAATATATGCAAGGTATTCAATGCCGGAACGGTTAACGAAAAGGTTGCCATTAACGACCTTTCTCTTGAACTTAAAAAGGGTGATTTTGTTACGGTTATCGGCGGTAACGGAGCGGGAAAAAGCACGTTGCTTAACTGCGTTTCCGGTGCGTATATAACCGACGCGGGCAATATTCTGATCGACGGAGTCGACGTTACTTTCCTGCCCGAGCACAAAAGGGCAAAATATATAGGCAGAGTTTTTCAGGACCCTATGATGGGCACTGCCGCTACGATGCAGATAGAAGAAAATCTGGCACTGGCTTCCAGACGCGGCAAAATCCGCCTGCTGGGCCCCGGTATTACCAAAAAGGAAAGAGATTCATACCGCGAACAGCTTAAAATTTTGGGTCTTGGTCTGGAGGACCGTATGACTGCCAAAGTTGGTCTGCTCTCCGGCGGACAAAGACAGGCGCTTACTTTGCTTATGGCTACGATGAAACAGCCCAAGCTTTTGCTTCTTGACGAGCATACGGCAGCTCTTGACCCCAAGACTGCGGCAAAGGTGCTTGAAACTACAGAAAAAATTGTAACAAAAAACAACCTTACCACCCTTATGATAACCCATAATATGAAGGACGCCATTGCATACGGCAACCGTCTTATTATGATGCACGAAGGCAGAGTGGTTGTAGACGTATGCGGCGAGGAAAAGAAAAACCTTACTGTTGAACAGCTTATGGGACTTTTCTCCAAAACAAGCGGAAGCGAGATCGCAAACGATAAATTACTTCTTTCATAAAATTCACTTCAATCACCCCAAGAAGCCTAACGGCTTCTCGGGGACCCCGATAAGAAAAACACACCAAGAAGCTTCTTGGTGTGTTTTTTTGTGTCTTAACGTCGAACCGCGTAATATATTGATATTACGGAGGTTGATATTTTTTGGCAGAAATAATAAACGGAATTTTAATTCCCTTTGTGGGCACGGCTTTGGGTGCCGCCTGCGTATTCTTTTTAAAAGGCACGCTTAAAGACACTTTACAAAAAGCGTTTAACGGATTTGCCGCAGGAGTTATGGTAGCGGCATCCTTTTTCAGTCTTTTGCTGCCCTCTATCGAACAATCGGAAAGCCTTGGGGCCTTTTGCTTTTTCCCTGCGGTTTTGGGGCTTCTTGCGGGCTTTGGTTTTTTACTTTTACTTGATATTGTTATACCCCCCATAACCGAAGGCTGTGGGGCTTCCAACCGCCCCTCTATGCTGTTTTTGGCAGTAACCCTACACAATATACCCGAAGGAATGGCAGTAGGCGTGGTGCTGGCAGGGCTTGCGGCAGAAAATCCGCAGATAACCTCTGCTTCGGCATTGGCGCTTTCTCTGGGGATAGCGTTTCAGAATTTTCCCGAAGGGGCGATCATTTCCCTACCTCTGCGGGCACAGGGAAAAGGAAGATTTAAAGCGTTTTTGTGGGGCGCATTATCCGGTGCGGCAGAGCCGGTGGCGGCGGTATGCACTCTTTTGCTGGCAGGATCGGTAGTGCCGCTTATCCCCTACTTTTTGTCGTTCGCCGCAGGAGCTATGTTTTACGTGGTGGCAGAGGAGCTGTTAAAGGAAAATTCCCATATAGGCACTGCGTTTTTCGCTTTGGGAATCTCTCTTATGACCGTAATATCCTGCGCACTGTAATACTTGAAAACACGTTGAATTTGGTGTATAATGGGTCTACCCCATTAAAAGGAAGTACGTATAATGATTTTTGAAAAGCAGATAGAAAAAGTGTTCCGTTCCACTCTTTACCGCAGATGCGATGATGACGGAAGCACATTTTATTTTTCCCATAAGGATTTTAAAGGGTTATCCGCACAGCCTTACACCTTTGTTTCTTCTATGGGAAACACACTTAAAGGGTATTTTTATTCATACGAAAACCCGAATGAAGACAGACTTATAATCTTCGACCACGGTTTTGGCGGCGGTCACCGCTCTTATATGAAGGAAATAGAAATGCTGTGCAGACGGGGTTACAAGGTGTTTTCCTATGACCACACCGGCTGTATGGAATCCGAGGGGGAAAATACAAACGGCTTTGCACAATCACTCCGCGACCTTGACGATTGCATTACCGCTTTGAAAAAGGACGGTAGCGTGAACACGGCGGATATTTCCGTTATAGGTCATAGCTGGGGCGGATTTTCCACAATGAATATCGCCGCTTTGCATCCCGATATTACCCATATTGTTGTGATAAGCGGTTTCGTTTCTGTGGAGGAAATGGTTAAACAAAACTTTGCAGGTCTTCTTAAAGGCTACAGAAAGCACATTTTCGGCGTTGAACAAAAAGCAAATCCCGATTACGTGGGATATAACGGTGTAAACACCCTTTCAAAAACAAATGCAAAGATTTTGCTTGTATATTCCTCGGACGACGCTTTGGTAAAAAAGGAAATACACTTTGATGCTCTTAAAAAGTCCCTTGCGGGTAAAGAAAATATAGAATTTCTTTTGGTAGAAAGCAAGGGACACAACCCCAATTACACGCAGGAAGCAGTTAAGCTTTTGGGCGAATTTGCAGATGCAAAAAGACGGGCAACAGAGAACGATGCTCTGCAAACGGCAGAACAAAAAGAAAACTTTAAAAATTCTTTTGACTGGGATAAAATTACCGAGCAGGACCAAAAGGTCTGGGAAAAGATATTTGAAACACTTAATAAGTAATTTTAAAGGCTCTGCATACGCAGAGCCTTTTCGTTTAAATATGATTATTTATGATTCTTTAAAAGTCCCAGTGCTTTTACAAATTCCATTACCACTCAAGGTACGAGAATGAGTCCCAGAGATACCGCATACAGATACCAGGGAAGCATAACCAGATTAAATGCTACGGAAACGGGG
>JAFOBR010000081.1 GCA_017381715.1 Clostridia bacterium | reverse complement strand
TAAGCACACCTTGAGTTCGGTTTCGGTATAAGGAGACCATACGGTTATATTCGGAATGGAATTAAGGTATGCCATATCAAACATACCGTGGTGGGTAGGTCCGTCCGACCCCACGATGCCCGCTCTGTCAAGCGCTATGACAACGGGAAGGTTTTGCAAAGCCACGTCGTGTATAAGCTGGTCGTATGCTCTTTGTGAAAAGGTGGAATAAACAGCAAAAACCGGCTTCATTCCCCCTGCCGCCAGACCTGCGGAAAAGGTCATTGCGTGTTCTTCGGCTATGCCCACGTCAAAAAATCTTTCGGGAAATGCTTTTGCAAAGGGGGCAAGTCCCGTACCGTATTCCATAGCGGCGGTAACTGCGCATATACGCTTATCCGCAAACGCAAGGCGGGTGAGGGTATCCCCAAACACGGTGGAATAGCTTTTTCCGCCTTCTTTTACCGTGCCCGTCTCTCTGTCAAACCCGGAAACACCGTGGAAAAAGGCTGGGTTTTTCTCGGAAGGGGCGTAGCCGTTGCCCTTTTTGGTGCAAACGTGGACAACCGAGCATTTTCCGTCCGCCTTGGCTTCACGCAACACGTCCTCCATAGCGGAGATATTGTGTCCGTCAAGAGGGCCGAAATAGTGCATTCCCATCTGCTCGAAAAGGTTTTCGTGAACCAGGTGGCGTTTTGCCCAGTTTTTAAAGCCGACAGCCATATTCACCAAGCCCTTGCCGATACCGGGTACCGCCATAAAGGCTTTGTAAACAAGCCGCTTGAAGCCGAAATATTTTTTACTTACTCTTATACGGGAAAGAAGCTTTGATGTTGCCCCAACGTTGGGAGAGATGGACATCCCGTTATCGTTAAGGATAATTACCATATTATCGTAGGAAGCGCAGTTGTTAAGCGCTTCGTACGCCATACCGCCGGTTAAAGCTCCGTCGCCGATAACGGCAACGGTAATGTTTTTTCTGCCTGCAATTTTATCCGCCGCCGCAAAGCCTGCCGCCGCAGAAATCGAAGTGGAGGAATGACCCGAACCAAAGGGGTCGGATTTGCTCTCCGACCGTTTCTGGAAGCCGGAAAGCCCGCCGTATTTGCGGAGGGTGTGCATAAACTGCCGTCTGCCCGTAAGCATTTTGTGAACGTAGCTCTGGTGGCTTACGTCAAAAATGATCCTATCCTCGGGGCAATCGAAAACACGGTGAAGGGCGATGGTAAGCTCTACCACCCCCAGATTGGAGGCAAGATGCCCGCCGTTTGCCGCAGTTACGTTTATAAGCTCGGAACGTATTTCCGCCGCCAGTATCTTTAATTGTTCGGGGGGCAGTTTTTTTACGTCTGCCGGTGTGGAAACCGTTTCAAGTATCATTTTTTACTTTTTCTTTCTTTGTTTTTTTGTGAATATGCAAAGGGCCTTTGCAACAAAAAGGGTTATTTCCCTGCTTTTTTCTATTCCCACACGCTTGCCCAATGCTTTTCCTCCCACAGTTACGGAGGAAACGAGGGCGGTTAAAGAAAGTGTGAGCCAAAAAGCCGTTTCGTATCCCAATCCGGAAAACAGCACCACCGCAATGGCTGCCGCAGATGCACCGGAAACGACACCGCAAATATCACCCACTATATCGTTGCAAAAGGAGGATACCTTTTCCGCATTGGCGATAAGCCATACAGCCCGTTTGCCGACAGGATCTTTTTTTGCCGCCATTGCGTTAAAGGCGGAAATATCTGCCGTGGTAACCGCCAGTCCGATCATATCGAACACGATACCCAGCAAAATGAATACAAACAGCACCGCCAGCGCCGCCCATACGGGAAGATCCTCCAGCGCCTCGCCCGACATAAGGGAGAGAAGTGCGGTCATAAAAAAGCTGAATATAAATGCAAAGGTGATCCATATCCGCCGCGCACGGCGTTTGGATTTTTCTTTTATGTTTTTCATTGTTTTCCTTGGTATTTAAGTAATTGTTTTTGATATGTAATGGCTGTAGAACAAAAAGTCTGAAGGGCGCAGGGCATTTGGATGCAGAAGCCTTTTTCGCGAGCGGAGAGCTGTAGTAACCTACTGCCTCCCGAGCGAAAGTGTTTACAAAAACGCATAAAAACAAAATTTTGAGGACGAATTTCGTCCGAAAAATTTTTACCTATTAACGAGTAATTAAAGCGGCGGGGGCAAGGGACACCCCTAAAAATGCTCCGCATTTTTTGGGGACCCCGGGCAAGCCGCCCGCCCTACAAATGGGGAATAACTAAACAGAACTATATACCATTTTTTGCGTTTTTGGTTCTGCGCCGAATGAACGCGCTCCCACTGTCTGTTTGATAATAATGGCGGCACGGTACGTAGACCTTGCGGCTTACGGTCAAGTAGGATTTCCCCGCGGTCTCCTTCTCGTCGCCGATGAAGGGGTTCCCCATTAAAGACCGAGGCGGAGCGTTGCCGGTTCCGCGACTTGATTGCCTATGAGTCCGCACTGTAATCCGCACCGTGCCCATGCGTGTTTTTCCGCCACGATAACAGTCTAGGCGTTTTCCGCCATAGCGCAAAACGTTTTCTTATCTTCTTTTGCAGGCATGATTTCAAACGCGATTTATTCGAGGTTCGGTAGCTAATCTCACCCCGACATGAACGTTATCCGCCATGACCCACTCAAAGCCGGCTACATCTATCCACAGCATCTGTAATGGTCGTACCGCGTGATAGGTTTAATCTTAATCCCGTAGCCCCCTTTTCCATGTGCTAAGGTCCGCCACGAAGAAAAAGCCTCAAAGGAAAGTGGGGTAGCCGCCCCATGCCGTTGGGGTGCGCCCACAGTCCATTCTCCCAGCATCCACCCTGAACTGGGCGTACAAAGCAAACACCAGGAGCTTCATCGATTTGCCGTTTGACGTATTTTTAGGCACGCCTTCAAAAACGCCGCGCTAACTAGAATACTGCGCCATCGCCTATTCATTATAACACAGTTTTGCATAAATTCAAGAGGCTTTTTGGTTTTTTATGCATATTTTTATTCAACAAATGCAAAAATATTCTCCCCCGAGCGTGCAGATGTGCAGAGATAAAAAACATAACGCATTAAAAAATCTCCCCAAACACTTGGGGAGATTTTTGCTTTTTATTCAATTGCAAGGCGGCGCATATCCGCCGAGGTATGTTATTGAACCGGAGTAACCGCTATATCAACAATGGCGTAGGTTGAGAGGTAGGGGGCTTCAAAGGTGATAGTGTTGCCGTTTACGGAGCTGGGAACTTCGGTCAGATTTCCTATTCCGTCTACAAAGTATACGCCGTAGGTGCCGCCGTTTTCTTCCAGCGGTACGGTAACCGTAACGGTACCGCCCTTAAGATCGTTAATGACACCGCCATCCATATATTCGAAGCATTGTAACCAGTAGATATCCACCACGCTCAGCTTGTTCAGGATATATTGTTGACCGTATTCACACCACTCTGTTTCCAGAGGCAGCAGCATAAACCAAACCTCTGAGCCGTCTCGGACGATACTGTTCATAGCCTTTTGGTCCAGCGTCACGGAGCCGTTCACAAGGGGGATCTGCAAAGAACAGCCCATATCGATCGCCGTTTTTAAAACATCTGCTTCGATCATCACGCCGTCATACTTTTCGGTATGATCGGAAGTAACCGTGCCGTCGATGATCGGCCGATTTATGAACATGAAATCCATTAACGAACCTATTGTCGTTTGTATATCGGCTGTCGGAGTACCGAAATAAATATCAAGAGATTCCTCCGGAGGTGTTATATCGGGAGCATCGTCGGAGGGGTCGAAAACGCCGACACCGTCCTCGTTCAGCGGCAGATACCACATTTCGCCCCACTGCTCGGTGTTAACGAGGGTAAATTCCGCCAGCGCATTGTGATCCAGAACAATAGAGCCATCTGCCAGAGGCAGTATGAAATCATACGGAATTGCCCGCATGTTTTCGTAGGTGTCCGGCATAATAAAGTATCCGTTGGCGTTTTGGGCTGAAGGAAGAGTGATCTCGCCGTATTCCGGCGCAGACCCCATCAGCATATCGATAATATCGTCGGTTATAATGGGATAAATATCACGATCGTTGGTGAGAGAAAAATCTACCTCCGCTCCCGAAGGACCGCCTTGGTCAAGGACCGCGTATTCGTCCGGACGGTAAATATCATCAAAGTATACGGTTAATTCAAAGCTGCGTTCTCTGCCGCCGTTGTAGGATGCATCGACCCGATTAGTGTAGACAATGGTGCAAATGATGTCCGCTTCGCCCTCGCCGTGGCAGGTTACCACGCCGTTTTCATCCACCGTGGCAACGGAGGGATTGCTTGTGGACCAGTACAATTCGTACTCGCTTTCGACAGGAATAGAACCGCTGTAAATATCCCATATCTGTCCCTGATAGCTCTTATCTACGTACAGATTGCCCCACTTCATCATATACGCCTGCTGAGGAACCAAAAGCTTATAAGCCACGCCATGATCAAAAAACAAGGTTTCGCCGTTGTGCTGAACAACGACGTTGGACGCCATGAATCCGTTTTCGTACAGATAGTGCACGTCGCCGGCAGAAAATCCCGTGGCGTTGCCCGTGGTGAACCAACCCTTGGTGAACAGCTCGCCCTCGGCGTGATCGGATAAATAAATGAAAGCTCCGGCGCCATCAAGATAGCGGGCTTCTCCGCCCCAGTCGGTGTCACAGCCGTAATGATAGAGGTCCAAGACGTAGTTCATACTTAAAGCGATAAACTGTGTTGCAGGTCCTTCGGGAGATACGGCAAAAAATCTTCCGTACGCATAGACCACCGCGCCGTTGAGGGTCACCAAGGGCGGGATCGCGTTTTCATTGTAAACGGGAGAAATACCGCCGACAGAATTTATGTAGAACTCCTTGGCGATCTGCTCTCGGTCGGTAATGTGTGCGGTTCCCCAAGTGGGATCGTATAAAGCCCACTCCCCGTCCAGATGCACGAAGCACCATGCGTGACCGACGAGTTCAAGCAGATCCTTCGGAGCAATACTGCTCATATAACCGCGCCAGCCTACGGAAGTTTCTGCAGGAATGCCCAGAGCGCGGCACAGATCACGCATAAGCATGGCTTGACTCAGACAGTTTCCCCCGCCTCCGTAGAGAGCGTCGAAAGAAAAAGGAGAAGCAAATTCCCAATACGTGATGTTTTCGCCGATCCATTTATGGATGGCGGTAACCTTTTCTTTGTCTGTGGTACAGCCCGCTGTGATCTGCTGAGCAACGGCGGCTATTATACGCTGGTCCGTACCGGTACCGTGCTCCCAGCGCAGAGCCATTTCGGGATATTTTTCTATGTATATCTCGTCAAGATACTTAAAGGTATCCTCTACGATCTGAGGCGTATACAAATAGCAGGCGTTATCTGCAGTATCTCCGTCGGGAGTGCCTGCCAGGATCGGTCCTTCAACGTCGGAAACGGAGCCGTCTATCAGCTCGCACGCCGTGGTGACGAGGCAGATCAAAAGGATCATGGCAAACAAACGGAACACGCGGGATTTGTTCATAATTTATTCCTCCACACTTCTGCTTTGATAAATTTTGCTATATTATACCCTATACCTTTTTCTTTTTCAACACAAACTTTTCCCTCGTTGACAAAAGCGGTAAGCGTATGGTAAAATATTTTCAAGCAAAAAGGAGAGTAAGGAGAGTTAAAAAATGAAAAAACACATTTGCCTTTTTCTGTGCATTTTTTTGCTTGGAGGTATTTTTATGACAAGCTGTGAAAAGCCGATTACAGAGCCTTACGTGCTTGAAAATATCCGTGTATGGCCCGAAAGCGGCACGGTTATGACAAAAAGCGAGGAGGGCTACGCTCTTACGCTTGATGAGAATATACCCGAAGAGCTGGAATTTACCGATTGGTATAACAACACCCATACGGAAAAGACCCCTGTGGACAGAGTTTCTCTGTTTGTGGACATGGGCTTCCCTGCGCCTGACGGCAAGGTGGAATTAAAGGGAGCAGACTGCGCTTACAAGGTATTTGCATCTGACGACGGATATAATTTCACAAAGTTTTTGGGCGAATTTGATACCGACACCTTTGAATTTGATACCGTCTGCAAGGCGTTTAACATAGTTTTTGAAAAAGATAACGTTTCTCTTGAATCCGTTACCGTTACGGCTTTGCCTTATGCAAAAAAGACTTTGCTTTCCTTGGGCGCTTCCTACGTTTGGGAAGGCACGGGAATGAAGGCGTATTCCGATAAAGAGGGCTTAAAGCTTACGGACGGCGTGTACTTTACGGGAGATGACAGCGTTATTGCCGCAAAGACCGCCCACGATGAAGACAAATTGACCAAGAAAAAGGGAAATATTATCACCCTTGATCTTGGAGAGGTAAAGAACGTTTCCGAGGTATCCTTGAGTGCGTTTATTTCCGGTGATATAAAGGCGGTATTGCCCACACGAATCTCCGTGCGCTATTCGACGGACGGGGAAAACTGGGAAGATTTCGGTCAATCTTTCCTTGTGGAAACAAGCGGCAAGCTGAACCGTTTTACCGTAACCCGCCCCGCAACCGTGGAGGCGAGATACGTTAAAGTGCTTACCTATGCGGACGGAATATTCGCCACCGATGAAATTGAGATCTGGGGCGCAGACGATCCCGTTGAAAGCAGTGTATACGCACCCCTTGCCCTTCCCGTAGGTGATGTGAACACCATAAAGAGCGCAGGGGACAAAGCCCTTACCGACGGCATTGTAAATGCGGGCGTAAAGGTTGACGGTGCGCTGACCGTAAAAGCCAAGGGTGCGGTAACGGCTTTGAACATACTTTCCACCGCAGAAATTACGGATATTTCTCCCGCAGGGAAGGTTATAAAAAATTCCGCCGCAGGCCTGCACACTACCCTTATTTTGCTTGAAACCCCCGTGGAATCCGGTGAATTTACCCTTTCTTTTAAATGTGACGGCGAAGTTAACGAAATACAGACCTTTGAAAAGACTGTTTCCATGCCCGTAGTGGACGGCGGTTTTTACCAGCTTCCCACCAACGGCGGCAACGACGTTTCTACCCAGAACGATGCATACAGCTGGTATCTTTCCCTTAAAGGTATGCGGGATCTGGGAATGAGCACGGTTATAATTCAGTATTCCACCCACTATAACGCAAAAACCACCCTTATAAACGGCAAAAACATTATTGCCGCCGGATATAAGTACACCCCCACCTACGGTACGGAGGATCTGTGCAAGGCCGTGCTGGATGCGGCGGAAAAGCTGGGTATGAAGGTGTTTATCGGCACTATTCACGATGCGGATTTCACCGCGCCTTCAAAAAATCAGGCGCAGTACAATGCCATTGTGGCGGACGGCGAAAAGGTTATTAAGGATATTCACGAAATGTACGGTTCTCACCCCGCTTTCGGCGGATATTATCTTTCCGATGAAACCTGCGATTACTGGCTTAATTTCAGCGGCGGTGTGGAAGCCGCCCGCAAGGTTTACGAAGGACAGTCCAAGGTGATACGTTCTCTGGATAAGGATGCCGTTATAATGATCGCTCCCGCTATATGGCGTTCCGGCAATGCGGCAAAGATAGAAGAAAAATTATACGATCTGCTAAAGCCCGCAGCCGAGGGAGAAAAGCCCGTGGTAGACATCGTTGCAGTGCAGGATTGTCTTGGCAGAGAACAGACCCTTACCGTAACCGACAAGGTGTATTCCGACTGGCTTATGTTCTGTCAGGCTTGGAAGCGGGGCATTGAAAAAGCAGGTGCGGATTTCTGGCACGATGCAGAGGTTTTTGAAATCAACTATTCCTCCAAGCGTTTTGAGGAAACGGAAAAATCTCTTACCCTGCAGTATACTCTTTCCGATGGAATTATTGTTTTTGATATCCCCCACTATATGACACCTATGGCGCTCTGGGGCAAGGACGATTGGAAGGGTGTATACAAAATGCACCATATGAAGCAATACATAGAATATTACAGTACTTTTGTGCAGGAATAATATGAAAAAAATATATTCGGGGGCAGATGCGCTTATCGGCGGTACTCCCCTTCTGGAGCTTAACAACATAAAAAAAGAGCTTTCGCTCAACTGCCGTCTGCTTGCAAAGCTTGAAGCCTTTAACCCCGGAGGAAGCGCCAAGGACAGAGTAGCGAAAAGCATTCTGGACGAAGGCGAAAAAGCAGGCGTGATCAATAAAAACACGGTTATTATCGAGCCTACCTCCGGCAACACGGGTATAGGGCTTGCCGCACTTTGCGCGGTGAGGGGGTACAAATGCATTATCGTTATGCCCGAAAATATGTCGGAAGAAAGAAAAATGCTTATTTCCGCATACGGTGCGTCCCTTGTGCTTACCCCTGCCGCCGAGGGGATGGACGGCGCGATCGCAAAAGCAAACGAGCTTTTAAAAGAAATACCCGGCAGTATTATCGCAGGGCAGTTTACAAACCCCGCAAACCCCAAAGCCCACTATGACACCACGGGCAGAGAGATTTTTGATGATACCGACGGATGCGTGGATATCTTTGTGTGCGGTGTGGGGACGGGAGGAACCATAACCGGCACGGGAAGGTATTTAAAAGAGAAAAAAGGGGATATAAAGGTGGTTGCCGTTGAGCCTGCCGGATCCCCCGTTCTTTCCGGCGGGAAAAAGGGTGCCCACGGCTTGCAGGGGATCGGCGCAGGATTTGTGCCCGAAGTTCTGGATACCTCCGTTTACGATAGCGTTGAACCCGTAACCGAGGAGGAAGCCTTTGAATACGCCCGCCTGCTTGCAAAAAAAGAAGGAATTTTGGCGGGAATTTCCTCCGGCGCCGCACTTTGCGCCGCCGTAAAGGAATGTAAAAAAACGGAAAACGCAAACTAATCCGTAGTTGTTCTTTTGCCCGATACGGGAGAAAGATATTTAACAACAGAATTATTTAAATGATGAATGACCCACCCCACAAAACCTGCGGTTTTGCAGGGAACCCCGGCAACCCACCCCAAAAACGCATAGCGTTTTCAAAGAAATAACCCCGACAGATTTCAATGTCTGTCGGGGTTTGTTTATTCTGTTCGATAAATTGGAATTGGTAGATTAGTGGTTTTAATCTATTTTCTCAATCTTAAACACATTTATGGTATCTACATCGGGGCAACAGAAAACATTATTCTTTAACTCTCCGCCATAGCGTAAGATATCAATCAT
>JAFOBR010000080.1 GCA_017381715.1 Clostridia bacterium | reverse complement strand
TTTACCGTGGAGGGAAAAACATACCACCATATTATCGACCCGGACACACTTTATCCCAAAAACGATTTTAAATCCGTTTCCGTTTTGTGCGGCAATTCCGCCTTGGCGGACGTGCTTTCCACCGCCCTTTTCAATATGAGCCTTGAAGAAGGAAAAGCGCTGATATCATCTATGGAAAACGTGTACGTCCTCTGGGTGGATAAGGACGGAAAAACGTATTATTCAAATGGATTTGAAGATTTTGTAAAGGAATAATTTTAAAAGAAAAACTCCCTTCACAGGGAGTTTTTTTGTCGTAATAATATTACCTATTTTTTTGCAGAAATTCTGTTACGATTTTTATATATCTTTCTTTATCCGACATCCAGCTGATAGCATGGGTGGCGTTGGGGAAGGAATGGTAATCCACCATAGGAGATGCGGCGGCTATTTCCCTGCTCATATATTCGGGAACGAAGGTATCCGCTTCGCCGTGGATAAGCAGTATGGGAACGGGAGAATTCTTTGCCGCTTCCGCACAGGAAAGGTTGCCGATACGGAATCTGCCGTAAATAACCGCGCTTAACGCCACGAAAGGATAAACAGCTTTTTGAGGGAATCCGATATCGCCGCTTACCTTTTGGATTATGGCTTTGGGAGATGAATAGGGGCAATCTGCAATACAGCAGGTAACGTTTTTTGGCAGTTCCTTTTCGCCGCAGGCAAGAAGCACGGTTGCGGCGCCCATAGACAAGCCGTAAAGAGCTATCTTTGTGTCTTTGCCAAAGCGGGAAACCGCATATTTTATCCAATCTATGCAATCGAAACGCTCTTTCACGCCGAAGGTTATTACGTTTCCCCCGCTTTCCGCATGGCCCCGCTGTTCTGCGATAATGAGATTGAACCCCAAAGTGGGAAGCAGCTTTCCGCCGCCGCAAAAATCCTTCATCGGGTGGGAACGGTAGCCGTGCATACATATTGCAACGGGTGCGTTATCCGCCGTATGGTAATATCTTGCTTTTAGTTTAAGCCCGTCGCGGGAGGTGATATACACCGCTTCATAAGGAATATCGTCTACTGCTTTTACCCATTTATTGAAGGTTTCTTTATCTGTTCCCGGATCAAAACCATTGGGAAGATAGTACGGGTCGTTACGGTATTTCGGGTGGGACATAAACGCCACGGTATATATCCAATAACATCCGGCGAGAACGCACAGCGCCAATACGCCGATACAGACAAGAGCTATCCACATAAACAAAATTCACTCCTTTTTCACAGCACAAAGGATTATAACACAAAAAACGCGGTTTTTCCATATTTTCCTTTACAAAAGTATGGGTTTGTGATATTATTTTTTTAAAATCGGTTTAACAAAAGGAGCTTTATAAATGGTAAAGCATATTATACTCTGGACTCTTAAAAGCGAGTATTCCGCAGAGGAAAAAGAAAAAATAAAAAAGGATATAAAAAACGGACTTGAAGGGCTTTACGGCAAAATAGACGGGCTTACGGATATAAAGGTTTATACAAATGGATTGGAAACATCAAACGTTGACCTTTGTCTTGACAGCACCTTTGTGGATTTTGATGCGCTTAAAGGCTATGCCGTTCACCCCGACCACGTGTGGGTGGCAAAAAATCTGGTTGTTCCCTTTGCTGCCGAAAGACGCTGTATGGATTTTGAAATATAGTAATTTGTTCGGATAAAAATATGAAATACTCTTTAAAAACAAAAGAAAACCGCGCCGTTTTAAGGCGTGGAATTATAGACGGTATCCCTATCGGCTTGGGGTATCTGGCAGTTTCATTCTCTCTTGGCGTGGCGGCGAAAAGCGGTGGAATAACCCCTTTGCAGGGATTTTTTGCCAGTCTGCTTTGCAACACCTCCACGGGAGAGCACGCGGTATTTACCCTTATAGGACTTTCCGCGGCGTTTACGGAGGTAGCGCTTATTACCCTTATCGCCAACGCAAGATACCTGCTTATGTCCTTTGCTTTGAGCCAGCGTACAAACCCCAAGATGAGCTTTTTACACAGACTGGGCGTTTCTTTTTATATTACCGACGAAATATTCGCCATATCCATTGCCCAAAACGGGTACATAAACCCCTTGTATACCTACGGTGCGGCGCTTATGGCTTCTCCCTGCTGGGCGACAGGCACAGCTATAGGAATTCTTGCGGGAAGCGTTCTGCCCGACAGAGCGGTGAGCGCTTTGAGCGTTGCTTTGTACGGTATGTTTGTTGCCATAATCATACCCCCGTCCAAAAAGGATAAAAAGGTGCTTACCGCAGTTTTGGTAAGCTTTGCGGCAAGTTTTGTTACGGGAATACTCCCCGTTGTTTCCCAAATATCCGAAGGTACCCGCACCATTATCTTAACGGTGGCAATATCCGCCCTGGCGGCTCTTGTTTTTCCAAAGAAAACGGAAAGCGAGGGTGAAAAATGAAAAACTGGATATATATTTTCATAATGGCGGCGGTTACGTACGCTATCCGTGTACTGCCCATGACAGTTTTTAAAAAGCCCATAAAAAACCCGTTTATTCAGTCTTTTTTGTATTACGTTCCTTACGTTACCATTGCGGTGATGACCTTCCCTGCCATTATCCACGCAACCAACTCCCCCGTTTCGGGCGCTATCGCGCTTGTTGTGGGAATTATCGCAGCCTGGCTTGGTGCGGGGCTTTTCCCCGTAGCGGTAATAAGCTGCGCCGTGGTGTTCATAGCAGAGTTTTTTGTATAAAAGCCTAAACGAGGAACTATGAACTATGAACTATAAACTAATGGTTGATTTTTGCCCAAAAGGGCAAAAATCTTCCGTTTCTCTTCTCTCTTCACTAATAAAAAAGCTCCGATACCTCGGAGCTTTTGTTTATTCTTCTATAGGGTATTTAAAATAAAGTATATCAAACGTATCCAGATCTGTTATGTTCACGTTGCCTTCCGCAAGGGCCTCTTTTATGCCTTGTTCCGTTCCGTCGGAATACACGACGAATATGTTTCCGCTTCTTAAATCGGGAAGTTTGTATATCCATTCATCATCACGGTATATTTCTTCCGGCATATCATCAACAACTTCTCCGTACTCTGTACGGTCTTCAATGATAAAGGTTAATTGTTCGGATACTTCTTCGGAAACGGTTTCGGATATATCTTCGGAGTTTTGCAAAAGAGAATCCTTTGAGTTTACGTCCGCCTTGCTTTCTTCGGGAGTATCACAGCCTGCAAAAACAGCCGCAATCATAAGAAAGCACAGCAAAACACTTGTTAATTTAATCAGTTTCATAAAAATGCTCCTTTCTGACTGTTTTTAGCTTATTTAAGCCTTCGTATATAATACTTTTTAAAACAGCATTTGGTTACACAAAAAAGATTTTTTAAAAACATCATTTCTTTAATTTTATTTCGTTAAGCAGGGTGAATCCCAATATGAGCGCGCCGCCGATGAGCTGCATAGGGGTAATGGTTTCGCCCAGCAGGGTTACGGAGACTATGACTGCTACCAAGGGGTCTATATAGCTGAGCACCGCCGCTGTCTGACCGGGAAGGTCTTTGAGAGCGGAAAAATACAGACAATATGTTACGCCCGTATGCAAAAGTCCTACGGTTACAAGACTTGCCCAACCAACGCCGTTTAAGGAAGAAAGGTTTATTCCATCCGTTAACAAAACGTAAGGCAGGAGCACTCCGAAGGCTGAAACAAACTGCAAAAAGGTGCGGTGGATACCCGAAATCTGCTTTATGTATTTATTAAGTATGACCACCGTTGCGTAAAACACGGCGGCGGAAATACCAAACAATATGCCTCTTAAATGATCTCCTTCCCCCATACCGCCTATTCCCGTAATAAGCCCCAAGCCCAGAGTTGCCATTATAAAGCATACCCATTTTTTTGCGCTCATCTTTTCCTTGAAAAGTATGGGGCAGGCAAGAGTTACCAGAACGGGTGCAAAGTAATAACAAAGGGTAGCCACGGAAACGGTGGTATATTTATATGCTTCAAAAAGAAGTATCCAGTTTACGCCCATCGCCGCACCCGAAACAGCAAGCAGCACAAGCTCTTT
>JAFOBR010000079.1 GCA_017381715.1 Clostridia bacterium | reverse complement strand
CCTTTACCGTAATTATCTGCAATATTGACAAAATTATGCCGAAATGTTAAAATCTTAAAGAGGTGATAACACTATGAGTCTGTACGTATTTGCTTTGGACGGTAAAAACGGTCTTCCGGATAAAGAGCTTTTGAATTTGCTTTGCGCCCGAATAGGCTTTAATAGAATATTTTGCGCCCCCGAATGTGCCTTTGCGGGTAAAGACATTTCCTTTTGTCTTAGAATCCCTCATCAAACACTTGAAAGCCTTTCGGAAATATTACCAGATGAAAGCGAGAGAGGTTTTTCACTGCGTATAGAGAGGGGAAAAGACACCCTTTTGCAAAAAGAGGAACACAGTATTCTTTTGCTTCCGTTAAATACCGCCAAAGTCTTCTGCGGTTTAAAGACTGTCCCTTGCGCGGGGTATTCCGAGGTTTTGGAATAATATAAATTTCAAAGTAAAAAAACGAGAGTTGTTCACTCTCGTTTTTTGAATTTAAGCTGTTATTAAATCTTTTCGAGTATCCACATATGGGAGGTATACTCAAGAGTTTCGGGGCAATGTACGCCGAATCCCATAAGCTGGCTTCCCGTGTAGATATCGCCGGTAAGAGTATCGCGGTAGGTGGCGTTTTCATCCAGACCCTTAAGGCGAACTCTGCGGTTGTTTCCGTACATTCTCACGTGGGTGAGCACGTATCCCGCAACACAAAGGCTTTTATCCTCGGAAACGGTGCACCAAGCGCAGTAATCAACATCGTAAGGACCTGCCAGACGGTAATATTTTCCGCTGTTCATCATTCCGCCGTACTGCTTGTAAAGAGCAACCGTCTTTTTAACCAACTCCTGCTCCTCTTCGGAGAGGGCGGTGGGATCAAGCTCGTATCCGTATGAACCGGTAAAGGCAACGGTAAATCTTGTCATAAAGGGGGTAACGTGTCCCGTCTGATGGTTGGGTGATGCGGAAACGTGGGCAGACATTGCGGACATGGGATATACCAGAGATGTGCCGTGCTGTATCTTTAATCTTTCGATCGCATCGGAATTATCGCTGGTCCATACCTGAGGCATATAGTACAGCAGACCTGCATCAAAGCGTCCTCCGCCGCCGGAGCAGGATTCAAACAGCACGTCGGGGAAATCGGTAACCAATCTTTCAAGCAGCTCGTACAGACCAAGATAATATCTGTGGGTCACCTCGCCCTGATGGTCTGCACCCAGTACGGGACTGCCGATCTCCGTCATATTGCGGTTGAAATCCCACTTTACGTAAGATATCATTCCCGTGCGCAGTATTGCCGCAATGGATTCGTAAAGATAATCTCTCACTTCCTTGCGGGTAAGGTCGAGAATAAGCTGCCAGCGTCCCTGGGAACGGGGGCGGTTTTCAATATGTATGCACCAATCGGGGTGGGCACGGTAAAGGTCGCTGTCGGGAGAGATCATCTCCGGCTCAAACCATATACCAAGATCAATTCCTTTTTCCTTCAAGGGCTTGTAAACACCTTCAAGACCGTTCGGGAATTTCTTGGGGTTGATAGTCCAATCGCCGAGTGAACAGTTATCGCTGTTTCTCACGCCGAACCAGCCGTCGTCAATAACCAACAGCTCGATACCCAGATCTGCGGAGCATTCGCCGATCTTAACCAATCTGTCCGCATCAAAGCTGAAATAGCAGGCTTCCCAGCTGTTAAGCAGTACGGGACGGCGTACATCACGGAATTTTCCTCTGCAAAGTCTTCTTGCAAAAAGCTCGTGGTAGTTGTGAGAAAGCTTGGTGAAACCCAACGCGGAATAGGTAAGCGCCGCTTCGGGGGTTACGAAGGTTTCGCCAACCTCCAGAGGCCAATCGAATCCGTCGGGATTAAGACCTACGATATGGCGGGCTGTCTGGTACTGGTTTCCTGCAATTTCAGAAGCAAAATCGCCGGAATATACCAGCACTGTTCCGTAGCAATCCCCGTTATCCTCGGTGGTATCGTGGGATGCGATTATCATAAAGGGGTTGTGAACGTGACCCGAAGCACCTCTGCGGGACGCCATTTTGTATTCGCCTCTTGCAAGAGGGAATCTTTCAATATTTCTCTCACGGCAATGGGTACCGTGGTTGGAGATAATATCAAACTCCATGTGGTCGAAATCAATGCAAGCGCTGGCTGCTTTAAGAATATTGCATTTTGCGCTTCCGCCGTTGGTTATTTCTGCGCGGCGGGTGATAATATCCGTGTCTGCAAAAACGGTGTAAAACAGCTTTACTTCAATTCCGCTTACCTTATCCGCAAGAGTAACGGTAAGGGTTTCTGCTTCGGAATCATCCTCGCAGTAAACAGCGGGAAGTCCCTTGGGCATAGGCTTGCCGGCAGTTACTTCACAGTTTACATAATTAAGGTCAACTATACGGGATCCGTCGCTGTTTTTAATCTCCAGAGCAGGGGAGCGCATATCCCCTCTGCCCCAGCAGGGGTATTCAAACGGAATGTCATCAAGGCTGAATCCTTCGCCCGTTTCCATACGGGGAGAGAAAGCGGCTCTTCCCTGAGTGCGGAAGAAATAGGAATGATCCCCTTCGCCAAGTAAAGCGCCGTAATAAAGATGCACAAGATATCCGTCCCGTACAGCCATTACGTAGCTGGTGTTTTTTGTGTTAATCTGGATAATTTCGTTTTTACGGTCGTAGATCACAGCCATAAAGATTGTCCTCCGTTTTATGTGAGAATGAGTAAAGCAACTCTGAAATATATAAGCAGTGAAATTGCATCCACTATTGTGGTTATAAAGGGACTCGCCATAACTGCGGGGTCAAGCCTACATACCTTTGCCAGCAGGGGAAGGGTGCATCCCACAAGCTTTGCCACAACAACCGTAGCCGCAAGGGCGATGCATACCACAGCCGCCGCATCAAGAGGCACGGCGTTTCTGAATATAAGGTTATCTATCAATATTATTTTAGCAAAGCCAACAACGGCAAGGGTTATTGCGCACAGAACGGAAACTCTTGTTTCCTTCCAGATTATCCGCATTACATCGGATAATTCCAATTCTCCCGTGGCAAGACCGCGTATTACCGTTACAGATGATTGACCGCCTGCGTTACCGCCCGTACCCATAAGCATGGGGATAAATGCGGTAAGTGCCACCACGCCAAGCGCCGCAAGATCTTTTTCGAATACGGTTATAATCTGTCCCGTAAAGGTTGCGGAAATCATCAACAGCGTAAGCCAGGGAATACGCTTTTTCCATATTTCCCATACGCCGGTTTTAAGATAAGGCTTGTCCGAAGGGAGCATAGCCGTCATCTTTTCAATATCCTCGGTGGCTTCTTCCTGCAGAACGTCCACAGCGTCGTCTATGGTAATAATGCCCACAAGACGTTCTTCACTGTCTGTGACAGGCAGTGCGAGAATACCGTATTTTATCATCTCGTTGGACGCGTTTTCCTTATCGTCATTGGCGTGAACGAAGATGACGTTGGTTTCCATAATGTCACCGATCACATCCTCCGTTTCCGCCAGCAGCAATGCTTTTGCGGTAACGAATCCGATCAGTCTTTTGTTTTCGTCGGTTACGTAGCAGGTGTAAATAGTTTCCTTGTCCACGCCCGTTCTGCGAATACGGGTAAGCGCCTCGCCTACCGTGAAATCGGCTTCCAAGCGCACGTATTCGGTTGTCATAATACTGCCGGCGCTTTCCTCGGGATACTTGAGCAGCTCGTTTACAGAGCGTCTCGTTTCGCTGTCTGCGTTGCGGAGTATACGCTTTACCACGTTGGCGGGCATTTCTTCGATAATGTCAACAACGTCGTCGGCATAAAGCTCGTTTACGATTTCGCCAAGCTCTGCGTCGGAAAAGCTTTGTATAAGTGCTTCCTGCTGGTCGGTGTCCATTTCAACAAAAACTTCCGCCGCCATTTCCTTGGGAAGCAATCGGTATACAAGCACAGTTTCCTTGTCGCTCATACCGTCTATGGCGTATGCAATATCCTGAGGCTGTGCTTCGGAAAACAGCTCTTTTATTTCGCGGTAGCGTTTTTCCTCAAGCAAAAGTTCGATTTCTTCTTTTTCAATCTCTTCTTTGTCAAAGAGAGTGCGGGTTACGTTCTCTTCCATTTTGCCATACCTCCTTAAATGAATTTTTAGGAGTGCGGTTTTTTGGGAAAAGCTTCCCGTGTTACATATTTATATTATAAATAAAAACGCGGAAAAGACACTTCGGTCTCCTTTCCCAAAACTGCCGTTACTGCCCGAATCCATCTTTTCCACCTCTTTCCGTTTTTAAACATTTGTACTTTATTTTATAACGGGGAAGGGGAAAAGTCAATACAAATTTGTGTTGAAAAGTTTTGCGGGGTTTGCTATAATAAATTCTTGTAACGGAGGTGTTTTTATGGTCTGCTTCGGCAACGATTGGGATACGGTTCTGGCAGGTGAATTTGAAAAAGAATATTACCTTAAATTAAGAGAGTTTTTGAAATCCGAATATATAGGTAAAAATTATCCCGTGTATCCGCCTATGAACGATATTTTCAACGCATTGAAGCGTACTGCGTATAAGGATGTAAAGGTGGTAATTATCGGGCAGGATCCTTACCACGGTCCGAACCAGGCACACGGCCTGTGCTTTTCCGTGCAAAAGGGCGTGGATATTCCGCCGTCACTCAAAAATATTTATAAAGAATTAAGCGATGATATCGGATTTATTCCTCCTTCTCACGGCTGTCTTTACGATTGGGCGGATAACGGCATACTGCTTCTCAACAGCGTGCTTACCGTTCGCGGCGGTTCTCCCGGCAGCCATAGGGGGAAAGGCTGGGAAATACTTACCGACCGTATCATATCCGAGCTTAACCGAAGAGAAGAACCCATAGTCTTTATGCTTTGGGGAAATTACGCAAAAGAAAAGGGAAAACTGGTTACCGCCCCCCATCATCACGTGCTTACGGCGGCGCATCCCAGCCCGCTTTCCGCGTATAACGGATTTTTTGGCTGCAGGCATTTTCAAAAGCAAGTAAGCTTTTGGGGAAAACTGTAAATTTTGCAATAAAAAATTAAAATTCTATGTCAATTTCTTGACAAAATAACAAACTCGTGATAGTATAAATACAGTTAAAACTATCTCTTGCCGTATGGGCGGAGACAAATAATTCTTAAAGGAGAAAAAACAAATGAAAAAAGCATTATCTCTTGTGCTTACCATGTGCATGGTTCTTTCCTTGTTTGCAACGTTTGTTGTTTCTGCTTCCGCAGATAACGTTGTTACCTGGAAAGACGGTCAGATCAACGATCCTGCAGATGAAAATCCTGCTGACGGTCAGAATCTTAAATTTGACAACGCATACGGCTACACCTTCGCTATCGAAGCTGACAAGAAGATCGGCGGCGAAGATAACGCACTTATCGAAACCGTTGACGAATACAAGGCTTGTAATCCCAACTGGGCAATAAGCGTTCTTCTTAAGCCCGCAGGCGACCTTTACGAGGTTGTTACCGTAGTAGCTACCCCCGGCTCCGCTGACAAGGGTATCGAAAAGGGTATCGTTATCGAAAACGGCAATATCGTTCTCGTAGCTCACTCTTCTTATTCTCATGCAGCCGGCGCTAACTTTGAAGGCAAGCTTTGTGCTCTCGCTCTCAAGGCAGGCGACAAGGTTAAGGTTGCAGACGACAAGTCTTCTGTATACGTTCTTATCCCCGGTGTTGACGATAAGGAAGAAGTAACAGGTCCCGTTATCAACGAAACCGCAATTCTTTCTACCGGCAAGTCCTACACCACTACCGCTCCCAACCGCGGTGATAACTTTGATGACAACGGCACCAAGCTTACCAACGGTGTTAAGGGTCTCGAAGATGCAGGTACTATTGAAACAGCAGGTTGGAACAATCCTGACAAGTCTACTGCAAACGTAGTTGAAGTAGTTGTTGATCTCGGCGCTTCCGTTCTCTCCAACTCCTACGTTGTATATATCGCAGGCGGTAACTGGGGTATCGGTCTTCCTACCGATGGCACTTCTGTTGAAGTTTTTGCTTCAGATAGCGCAGATTCCGGCTTTACCTCCGTTGCAGCTGCAGGCAAGGCAGACATGGTTCTTAAGTCCGGCGACGGCGAAGCTTTGAACGCATGGTCCACCTATACTCTTACCGCTAACGCAACAGCTCCCGTACAGGCTCGTTATATCAAGTTTGTAATTACCGCAGAACCTATCGGCAACGCTTTCATCTGGATGGATGAAGTTGAAGTTGTTGCAGTTAAGACCGCAGGCGGTTCCGAAACCGTTAAGGAAGAGATCGCAGTAGACGGTGACGTAAACGATACCGGTTGGGCAAAGAAGGGCTGGATCACCGTATCCGGCGAAAACGGCTCTTGGCAGTATCCTACCAAGAAGGAAGTAGCAGCAGGCACTCCCATTCCTACCTTCACTTATAAGTTCCAGCTCAGAGCAGACGATGCTAAGCTTTACGGCGCATTGGTACTCGACGGCGTACACGAAGAAGAAAAGAATATCAAGGTACGTATCTGGTTCAGAGATAACGACGAAGCAACCGTATACTCTTCCTTCTAT
>JAFOBR010000078.1 GCA_017381715.1 Clostridia bacterium | reverse complement strand
GCGGGATACGCAATGCTTACGGGAGGTAAAAAACCTTTAAAAAGACTGCTCAACCCCATAACGATCGCTATTGTCCTTGGTATGATATGCGGAATGACGTCTGTAAAAATACCCGATGTCATCTCCTCTGTAACCTCTATGGCGTCTGCCTGCGTGGGTCCCTTGAGCATGCTGCTTACGGGTATAACCCTTGCCGCTTTCTCTTTAAAAGAGCTTTTTAAAAACAAGCAGGCGTATATTTTCTGCGCGATCCGTCTTGTATTGTTCCCCGCCGTGGCATACGGGGTATGCACTCTCTTTGGGCTTGATGCTTTGCTCCCCTTTATACTCATAATAACCGTTATGCCCTGCGGGCTGAACACCATTGTGTTCCCAAAGCTTGTGGGCGAAGACTGCAAGCCCGGGGCGCGGCTTGCCCTTGTATCCCACCTGCTGTCCCTTGTAACTCTGCCCTTGTGGCTTTCTTTGATATTATAGCTTATTGACAATTCCGGTTTTTTGCTGTATACTTAAAACACAACACCGAGGAGGCTTGAAAATGGAAAAAAGAGTTTCTATGGATATGAAGGTAATGTATGCCGTTGTGGCGTTTGTTGCTATGCTTATATCCTCAAACTTAAGCTACTGGCTGGTAAATTCAATTTTGGAAAAACTGTCTGCAAACGTATTTTTGTCCATTGTCGGCTTACTGGGTATGACACTTCTCCACCTTATAATAAGCTGGGGAATTACAGCCGTATTTCTGTTTATAAAATTCCCCTCTCTTTACCACAGAAGCGAAGTGAAAAACATGTGGGTCAAAAAGACGGTAGGTCTTGTAATTATCGGCGAGATCGCAAGATTTTTGGGCTGTGTGCTGTTCTTCAGAAGGTATCTGGACAAGGTCTCCAGCCTGTGGTACGATATTATCTACGGCGCACACGTGGACGGATATACATTCGGCGTGCTTAATATTCTGGACAGTATCGTATACGCAGTGATATATCTTTGTATAACCGCTGTATTTTTGCTGGGCGTATTCCTTATATGCAAAAAGCTTTGGCGGCTTGGAGAGATCGATTACGATAACATTTACGGGAAAAAGGAAGAATAAAAAGAAGATGATAAAAACCACCGGTTTAACCGGTGGTTTCATTGTCTTGGTCGATCATTCTATTGGTGGGCCGAATTTATAAAACATATACTTGCGTTTGCGCTTGTATTTTCTTTTTATTTCCTTGGGGTAGACGGTGCGTATGTCCAGATCTATCTGAAACTCCACGTATTCTTTAAGTTTTTCTATAATTTCCCTGTATACCTCATCAGCCATTTCGGGAGGTAGAGTGCCAAGCAGCACCCCAAGCCGTTCACCCCGCTCGTAACCTGACGCATTTTCGTAACGGAAACTCTTTGGATAATGCAGTATTAAATTTACTATCTTTGCCTGCACGCAGGTATCCGCCTGTTCCTCCCCTTTTTCTATACGGGATATGATGCTTCTGTCCACCCCGCTTAATAAAGCAAGAGTTTTTTGGGATATTTTGAATTTTTTACGGTAATCTCTTAATAATCTGCCAAACATATTTACCTCGGGTATATGTATTTTCGGTTGACATTTCCGGCTGTATTATATATAATTTTATAAAAAACAAGAGGAGTTGCATATATGAATCGTATTGACGGAAGAAACAATGACAGTCTTCGCAACATTGACATAACGGTAAACTTTACCGAAACAAGCGGCGGAAGCGTGCTTATAAACTGGGGAAAGACCAGAGTTATATGCACGGCGCTTTTGGAGGAAGGTACAATGCCCTTTTTGAAGGATACGGGCAAGGGATGGCTTACTGCGGAATATGCTATGCTTCCCTCTTCTACGGGAGGACGCAAAAAAAGAGAGACCTTAAAGCCCGACGGACGCAGTACCGAAATAAAGCGTCTTATAGGCAGAGCTCTGCGCCAAGCAGTGGATTTTGAAGTACTGGGCGAAAAAACCATCTGGATAGACTGCGACGTTATTCAGGCAGACGGTGGCACCCGCACCGCATCCATAACCGGTGCATACGTTGCCCTTGCTTTGGGCGTTAAAAAATGGTTAAAGCAGGGACTTATATCCAAAGATCCCTTGGTACATCAGGTTGCGGCTGTTTCCGTGGGAATTAACGGAGATACTCCCCTTTTGGACCTTTGCTACAAAGAGGATTCAAGTGCCGAAGTGGATATGAATCTGGTGATGGACGATACCGGCGCCTTTATAGAAATTCAAGGCACGGGAGAAGGCAGAGCCTTTACCGCCGCAGAGCTTAACAAGCTGCTTGCTCTGGGCGAAAAAGGCTTAAAGGAAATAATGAAAATCCAAAACGAGGCAACAAAATAATATATTCAATTCATACGGCGCACAAAAATAGTGCGCCGTGATTTATTGTTGGGGTCCCCGAGAAGCCGTTAGGCTTCTTGGGGTGATTATTCAGCAATATATTCGATTATATCCCCGATTTGGCAGTTAAGCGCTTCGCAAAACTTATTAAGCACGTAACTGTCATAACGAACAACTTTATTCTTATAATATTTATCTATAACCTGAAACTGTACACCCGTAAGCTGTGACAAACGGTATCTGCTCATTCCCCGTTCTTTTAACGTTTTATCAAGAGTCATTCTGATCATAACAATACACCTCCGAATATATACATTTTATTGGAGATATATATTGTTGACAATTTACTTGATTAAACATACTATATATAAACATATACTCATATATAGATGACGTGAAATATACACCTATATCAATATATAAAAAAATCAATTGACATACAGACGAAAAACAATTATAATGGTTATAATAATGAATATGGAGTGAACAAAATGAAAAAAATCATATTATTTCTTCTATGCTTATGTATGACGGTATCTTTATTTGCTTGCACGGACACGCCCGAAGCTTCCGAACAGAGCGCGGAGGTTTCCGAAGAAGAAACATTCGGCCCGAGAGAGATTACGATAAACGGTGTAAGCCTTAAAGAATTCACCATTGTTTACTGCAATTCCACCACCTTTGATAATTACAACCACTACCGTTTGATCGTTGACGAAATAAACGCTTTTTTGGAAGAATACTGCGGTTACACCCTTAAAGCTGTGCCCGACACCACTGCCGAAACCGAGTACGAAATTCTGGTTGGTTTTACAGCCGGCAGAAGCCTGAAAAATGCTTTTGACAGAGATTCCTTTGAAGCGGGACAGTATTCTCTGGTAGTAAAGGGCACAAAGGTTATGCTGGCGGGAAGCCATGCAAACGGTTGGCACTTTGCTTTGGAAAAGCTTATACGTGTTTGCAAGACCGATGAAGACGCAGATCTTACTGATTTTATGACAAGCGGCAACGAGCCCGTTATAAAGGTTGCCTGCGTGGGTGACAGTATTACCCAAGGTATTAACTCTTCCAGAAACGATATGACATACCCCGCATATATTCAGCAGATGCTGGGTTGGGATTACTGCGTTCTTAACGCCGGACTCAGCGGTTACGCTATCTGTAAAAACGATCCTTATGCCTATGCAAAATGCAAGCAATACAGAGATGCTTTGAATTTTGTACCCGACGTGGTCATCTTTGCGCTGGGCACCAACGATTCCAACCCCAGTCAGGAATGGAAGGATTGGTCCGACCCCACGAGAAAAGATACGTTCCTTGATTCCGCAAGAGAGCTTTTGGATTCTTTTTACGATATTAACGAAAACGTGCAGATATTCATTTGCACACCTACACCGCTTTTCAAGACAAGTACGGACAAATGGAACGCCGACGGCTGGAACAAAAATATAAACGCATATTCTCTTCCCCTTATAAAGCAGATCGCAGAAGAATATTCGCTTCCCCAGATAGATCTGTATACCTGGGGCAAGGACAAAGAAGCGCTGTTCCCCGATGGATTGCACCCCAAGGACACTACCTATAAAACTTACGCAAAGGCAATATACGACAGACTTGCAGACACAATAAAAAAGGTCGAGAAATAAAATGGAAAAAAAGAGCTTTAAAAAATATTTTGAGCAAACAAAAAAACTGCTTTTTGTAGGCGCCGGAATTATTATTGCAGGTATTATACTGTATTTTCTTAACGATTTCATTATACACGAATGGCAGATTTATCAGGCATCCTGGCTTATAATGGTTGCCGGTGTTGTGTGTATTATCTGCCACTTTGCCGTGCGTATACGTGACGGCGCGGTAGACAATATGCGGTTACCTTCCACAAGGAGCTGGAAGAAAACCTTACAAGCTTTGTAAATGAAACCGAAAAGCGCGGCAGAGTAAACCGTGTGTTTGATTACGTTTCCGGCGGATACGAGCTTTGGGATAAAGACATAACCAAGCTTGTTTTCGGCGGCGACAACACTCCCCGCTGTGAGCAGTACGGCGGCGGTGCCGTTACTTATACTCCGGATACTCTGTACGTGATCGCAGGAAACGTAAATCTTTTCACCGGCGATATTAATATAACCAAATTCCACGCTCCCCTTTCCGAAATAAAGAGTATTGAGCTTATAGACAGAAGCTATACCAAAGAGATTAAAAAGAAAAACCGCTATGTTGAATGCTTTGTAGTTGAGATCAACACCGATAACGCAAAGGTCGTATTCACCGTACATCCCGATGCAATGACAGACGAGGCGATTGAAAAGATTAAAAGAACCGCAGAAACCAAAAAGGGTTGATATATTTTGAAAAAACTTGCTTTCTTTTTAACAGCCGCGATCATTGCGCTGTTTCCCATAGTGCTGACAGCAAAAGCCGCCGTCCCCGTATACGATACCGAAGAACGGGCGGCTACAAGGCAGGCTACCGTTACACACAACAAAGGATATACCGTAGAATATGAGGACGCAGTTCCCCTTGAAGATTATACCGATGACGGCAAAGAGCTGACAGACGGTATTTACGCCCCCGTTATTGATTACAACAATACAGATTGGATCGGCGCAAACGGTTGGGTAGGCTACCGTTCCGAAAGCGGCGAAGGCTCTTATTCGGTTACGATAACCATAGATATAGGTTACGTTGCAAGAGAGATCGGTCAGGTGTTTATACGCACCATGACAGAGCGCCGCATTTCGGGTCTTACTCCTTTTATATCCGTAAAAGCTTCCGTTGATGGTGAAAACTTCTTTACTGTAGGCGATCTTGAAGTACAGAACGTGGAAAACAAGCGCACCGAGGTGCTGATAAACCGAATTCAGCTTGAAGAAACCTTTTCTGCAAGATATATTCGGGTAACCTTTACACAGGACGCAAAATACACCACCTTAACAGACGAAATATGTGTTTCCGCCTACGGAAATATAGAGCACATATCCTCTCTCGGCGCAGACAGCGAAGGAAGAATATACGATTTCTCTGCCGGATACGCTATTCCCGAATCCGTGCTTGCAAACTCCTTGGAGGAGGTCCCGGGGTACGCCCATCCCACAAGCGCGAATTTTGACGAACCGGATAAAACCTTTTATATTGGTGAAGGATTCGGTCAAAAGGTTAAGGTTATAAACGATTTTATGTCGGTGGGCAGACCTTATTATTCCCATTACGTTAATGATATCCGTTATATAGTAATACACAATACGGGTATGTGTGAATATTATTCCGATGCGGATTACGTTCACAATTATCTGGTAAACAAGACAGACGGTTCTTCCTCATCCTGGCATTATACCGTGGACGGAAACGTAATTTACCACGGCTTGCCCGATGCGGTTGCAGGCTGGCACGCCGCCACCAACTACAATTTTTATACCATAGGAATTGAAATATGTCTTCAGGGTGCGCCCGTAGGTCCCGGCGGTAACAATGACCCCATAACCGGCGGTGCGGCATACGATAAATGGTATGAAGAAACATTTACTCCCGCTATGGAAAACGCCGCCGTGCTTACTGCGGAACTGCTTGTAAAATACGAGCTTACCCCCGATAAGATTCTTCAGCATGCCGACGTTTATTATTTCCACGCAAAGCAGTGCCCCTATTATATGCGGTTAAACACCAAAAAACAGCTTGTGCACGATGGAACAGGTTGGAATTATTTTATGGGCTTGGTAAACAAATATTACGAAGCCATGACATCCGAGGGATCGCGTATTGAAAAGCACAGGTATTCCCCTTCCTCCGAACTGCCCGATTACGTTGTCGATACCGACGGTACCGCATATCTTGTAACGAGATCCGTGGAAGCCGCAACTGCGTTTGTAAACGGCGACGCGGATTACAACGGAAAAATAGATAAACGGGATGCGGAGTATATCCGTAAAATAATTTTAGGTGAGGACGTTTCCCGCGGGTATCCCGATGCCAACGGAGACGGCAAGGTAACCCTGAACGATTACCTGCATATTCTCCGCAAAGCAAAATAGCTTTTAACAGCATCCGTAAAAACGGGTGCTGTTTTTTGTATGTTTTATATAAATTGCAAAATGTTTATTGTGAGTTTATACAAAATTCATATTGTTCATAATTTATTTATAGACATTTTTACCATATTATGTATAATATAAGTGTAGCAGTACAACAAAGCGCACATAGATATTTTTTCAAGGAGGAGAAACAAATGAAAACCAAAATTTTTATTCTTGCAGCCCTTATATTTTCCCTTATTTTGTTTACGGTTTCATGCATAGCCGACGACCCCGCCGACGAGAGCAATAATGTTTCCCGCTCCGAATCCACACCCCAAGAAGAAAGTGTAAACGAAAGTACTCCGCCCGAGGAGAGTAAGCCTGCAGAAGAAAGCAAGCCCGAGGAAAGCATACCTCCCGAGGAAAGCAAGCCCGAGGAAAGCGAGCCTACGCAACCCAGCATTTCCGAACTTTTAAGCGGATATCCCATAATTAAAAGCGAAGAAACCTTGGCAGAGGATTATCTCACTTTCGCTATGGCTTTTCAAAAGACAAATGAGAACCGATTAGGTAAATTAATTACTGTCGAATCTTCGATGAGCAGCAGTAATGGTAAGACCAGAAGTTCTTTTACAAAAGAGCTCAGTGTTGGCACACCCGATGATTTCACCGTAGTTTTATACGCAACTTGGGAGGCATCCCACCAATCGGTTGAGGAATATCATGCATATTTGTACTTTGATAAAACCGAGCGTACTTTGAGAGAAAATAAGTATTACTCCGGTGGATGGCACGACCAAACTTATCAAAACATATTTGAACAAGAGGCTTCTTACATAGCAGATAATGATATATTCGACATTTGGCCCATTTTCGGTTCTGACCCCGAAGATGCTTACAACATAATATCCAAAGCGATAAATCGGATCCGCGAATTGGAATTTACTCACAACTCCGACGGAACAATATCCGCAAGCGGATGGTTGGTGGAATTGGAAGAACGCAACGAACCTACCGTTAAGATAACCGTCACTTATGATCCCGACACGGGATATATAACCGAATATATAATTGATCAAGACATAGAAGGGGACCTTTGGTATCACTTTGACTCAAAAGCGGTAATAACCGATGCCGACGAATCCACCGTTCCTACAAAAGAAGATGCTCTCGCAGGAAACTGGTAAACGCCCACAAGTCCCATAATCAAAACGCCCGATTACTCGGGCGTTTTTAATTATCGGGGTCCCCGAGAAGCCGTAAGGTTTCTTGGGGTGATTTTATTTATATTGTATCATTTTGCCGCCGTTATCTGCGGAAACAGTTTCTGCGGTAACCAGCTTTACAGCCTGCATACTTTCGTAAGGCATGCATTTTTCGGGTGTTTCACCTTCCAGAACACAGGTGAGGAAGTATTTAAGCTCGTTGTAATATGCATCCGTAGTTTCACCGTAGGTATCAAGAGCAGGGTTAAAGGCTTCCCCTTCCTCGGGATAAACGGTAAGAAGGTTTCCTTTGTATTCCACGGTGCCGTGCTCGAAGCTTACGTTAAAACCATATCCGAAGGGATATCCCATATACGCAATATCATCATGGGCAAAAACAGGCTTATCGGCATACACATAATTTGCATTTACTATATCGTGAGCGCTTTTGGGATGAACGGTTTTGCCGAAAACGGAAACGCTTTCGGGGTTGCCGAACAGCCAGCGAATACAATCCGCATCGTGGATATGCTGGTCGAACAGACCGCCGCCGCCCTTTTCACGGGTGATTATCCAATCCTGCCAAGAAGGGGAATTAACGTGGTCCTGATATCCGCCTCGCCAGAAGGAAGCCTTGAGGCAGGCGCCGTAAACGCTTTTTTCGGTAATATCCTTAAGATATGCGTATTCACGCCAGAAACGGAGGCAATGACCGATCATAAGAGTTTTTCCGTTTTTTTCTGCGGCGTCTATCATTGCTTGGCACTGCTCTTCGTTAAGCGCCATAGGCTTTTCGCACATACAATGTCTGCCGCTGTTGAGCACCTTTACAGCCGAAACGCTGTGAAGATACGTGGGCATAATAATGTCAACCGCATCCAGCTCTTCGTTTGCAAGCATTTCGTCAAGATCGGTATACTGCTTGTATGCGGAAACGTTACCTTTTTCGCCTGCAAGATTGGAAAGGGTGGATTTGCTTCCGTCAAGACGGGATGTATCCACATCGCACACCGCCACAACCTTGACGGGAAACCCCTCTTTCATTAATCTTTCATAAACGGCAAGATGGTAAGAGCCCATTCTTCCGATTCCGCTTAATCCTATTTTTATCATATTTTTCACCTTTTATAAAAGTATCAAAGCACAGCCGAAGGGTTCAAGAGTAAGCACGCCGTTTTCGTAGCTCTTTATGCCGTCTCCATTAATAACCTTGCCCTCTCCGCAGGCATATTCGGTGAGTTCGGGAGTGAAGGAGTTTATGCTTACCATCTTTCCCTTTTCGGAAGTACGGGAATAGCACACGCTCTTTTCAACACCGAAATCTATAGGCGCAAAGGAGCCCTCCACAAGGATATCCTTGTATTCGGAGCGAATACGTATCATATTCTTGTACCAATGGTAGATGCTGTTTTCATCCTTCATCAGCTCTTCTGCGGCGAATTCCTTGTAATCGGGATGGCACTTAAGCCAAGGTGTGCCGGTGGTAAATCCGCCGTTTTCACCCGTTGTCCAAGGGAAGGGAACACGGGCGTTATCACGGGAATAACGGCTGACACCGTGAAGTGCTTCTTCGGGAGTGAGACCGTCTCTCAAAGCAACACGGTAATGGTTTTTAGTAGAGATATCGTCATAATCCTCTATCTTTTCCATACGGGTGTTTGTCATACCCAATTCCTGACCCTGATAAATAAAGGGAATACCGCGCATAAAGAAATACATATTGCCAAGCATTTTCTGGCTTCTTACGCTTCTGGACGCATCGGGAATAAATTTATCTATGGAACGGGGATAATCGTGGTTTTCTATAAATACTGCGCCGAATCCGATCTTTTCGGTTTCGGTCTGGCTCATATACAGAGTATCTCTCCAAGCGGCAAAATCCCATTCACCGGGACGGTAGCAATCGTGCCAACCGTTTCCGTATGCGTAAGGCTCGGAATAAGAGAAATCGAACATAGTATCAAAATATCCGTCCTCCGCATTTATGTATGCGCCGAGATCTCCGAAAGGCACGCCCGCCGCTTCCGCAACGGTAACGCATTCGTATTTATCAAAGGTGTTTTTACGCAGGTCTGTAAGATACTCGCCGATACCGGGGAAGTTTCTTGTGGGGGCAAAGCAACCCGCCATTCCGTCCGCATCCACAGGATATGATTTAAGGGTGGGATCCTTCTTTATGTGGGTGATAGCGTCTATACGGAAGCCGCCCAAGCCTTTATCCAGCCAGTAGTTGATCATATCGTAAAGCTTTTGTCTTAAAACGGGGTTTTCCCAATTGAGGTCGGGCTGTTTTTTGGAGAACAGATGCATATAGTATCTGTTACCGCCGACGTTTTCCCAAACAGAACCGCCGAACATAGAGCGCCTGTTGTTGGGAGGGCCGTTTTCGCTTTCACGGAACCAAAAATAATCCGCTTCCTCGCAGTTGGGGTCCGCAAGAGCTTTTTGGAACCATTCGTGCTCATCGGAGCAATGGTTTATAACAAGGTCCATAAGGATCTTTATGCCCCTCTTGTTTGCTTCCTCCAAAAGCTTATCCATATCCTCTTTTTTACCGAAGATAGGATCTATATCGTAGTAATCGGAAATATCGTAACCGCCGTCATCCATAGGAGAGCGGTAAACGGGAGAAAGCCAAACGATCTCCACTCCCAGATCCTTTAAATAATCGAGCTTGCTGATAATACCGTTTATATCACCGATACCGTCGCCGTTGGAATCCGCAAACGAACGGGGATATATCTGATACGCAACCTTATCGTGCCACCAAGTTTTGTTTTTCATAATATTCATTACTCCTTTCGGGTAAATTATACCACATATTATTAAAATATACAAATATTTTTACACATTTTTTAGTTTTTTATTGAAAAAAACACAAAAGTATGCTATCATAGAGTGAAATTATGTATCAATATACAAATTTAAAACGAACAGGTCTAATACTGTTAAATAAGTTTTTTCAGGAGGACAGAAAGAATGGCATTAAAAAAAGAGCAGATTGAGCAGAAGACCGCCGAACTGAAGGCGTTTATTGAGGAACACAAGAACATGGACGGCCCTCTTATGCCCATTATGCAGTACGCACAGGGACTCTTCGGATACCTTTCTTTGGAAACACAGGAGCTTATAGCAGATTCTCTCGATATCCCTCTTACCGAGGTATACGGAGTTGCTACATTCTATTCCCAGTTTTCTCTTAAGCCCAAGGGCGAATATATCATCAGCGTATGTACCGGTACTGCTTGCTACGTTAAAGGTGCGCAGGCAGTTTTGGATAAGGTTATGGAAATTCTGGGCATCGGCGCAGGCGAAACCACTGCAGACGGTCTGTTCACTATTCAGGACACCCGTTGCCTCGGTTGCTGCGGTCTTGCTCCCGTAATGACTATAAACGAAGACGTTTACGGACGTCTTACCCCCGCAGACGTTAAGGATATTCTGGAAAAATATAGATAAAAAGCAGGGATAACCTATGAAAATTGCTGAACTGGCAAAAATTTTAGATGCGGAAATACTGTGCTGTGAGGATAAATGCGATATGGAGGTAAACTCCGCCTGCGGCAGCGATATGATGAGCGACGTACTGGCGTACGTTAAAAATCAGGCAGTACTGCTTACCGGTCTCGTTAATCTGCAGGTTATACGCACAGCAGGTATGATGGATATGCATTGCATTGTTTTCGTGCGCAGTAAAATGCCTACGGAAGAAATGCTGGCTGCCGCGGCAGAACACGATATTGTGGTTATGACTACGAACCTTCGTATGTACGAAGCCTGCGGTATGCTTTATAATAACGGACTCGGTCGCAAGGAGTGAAAGAAGTGTCGGATAATAAAAAATTATCCTATTGCTTTGATGTGGACGGAGCCAACTTTACTTCGGCGGGAGAAGCTTCTGTCAAAGTAAAAAAGAGACTTCGTGAAGCAGGCTTTGACCCTGAAACGATACGCAGAGTTTCTATCGCCATGTACGAAGGTGAGATCAATATGGTCATCCACGCAGGCGGCGGAAAGGCTGAAGTCGTTATAGAAGAGGACAGAATAGTTATTATACTTACAGACGAAGGCCCCGGCATTGCCGATATTGATCAGGCGATGCAGGAAGGCTTTTCCACCGCACCCGATAATATACGTTCCCTTGGGTTCGGCGCAGGAATGGGTCTTCCCAACATGAAACGTTATACCGATGAAATGGTGATCGATTCCCGGCTGGGAAAGGGCACAAAGATTACCATGACGGTATATGTGTGAAAGTGAGGAAGCGATGTCGGTTTACAGACACTCGGTGTCGCTGGAATCGGAAAAATGCAAAGGCTGTACCCACTGTCTTCGCAGATGTCCCACGGAAGCGATACGTATACGAGACGGACGTGCGGTTATAAACACCGAAAGATGTATAGACTGCGGTGAATGTATACGGCTGTGTCCCCACAAAGCTAAAAAAGCAATTTACGATCCGCTTGAAAGCATAAACAATTTCAAATACAAAATAGCTCTGCCGCCACCTACGCTGTACGGTCAGTTCGATAATCTGGATGATGTTGACTGTATGCTTAAGGGACTGCTTGATTACGGATTTGATGACGTGTTCGAAGTAGCCTGCGCGGCGGAAATGGTAACGGAATATACAAGGCATTATTTAAAAACGGAGAATGTTCAGCGTCCCGTAATAAGCTCTGCCTGTCCCGTTATCGTAAGGCTTATCTCTTTAAGATTTCCCACACTGGCAAAGCATCTTATACCCATAATGCCGCCCGTGGAGATTGCCGGAAAGCTGGCACGGGAGAAAGCAAAAAAAGAACACCCCGAGCTGAAGGACGAAGATATCGGCGTAGTTTTTATATCTCCCTGCACGGCAAAGGTAAGCTACGTTAAAAACGCTCTGTGCGGTGAAAAAAGCAGTAATATCGATCTGGTAGTATCCATGAGCGATATGTACTTTGAACTGCTTAACACCATGAAGAGTGAAATTGCCCCCGAACCCCTTTCCCGCACGGGAATGATAGGCGTGAACTGGGCTACCAGCGGCGGTGAATCATCTTCCCTGCTGAACGACAGATATCTTGCGGCAGACGGGATAGAAAACGTAATAAAGGTACTTGACGATATTGAGACCGGCTCCTACCCCTGCCTGGATTTTATTGAGCTTAACGCTTGTCCCGGTGGATGTGTGGGCGGTGTTCTCACTATGGAAAACCCCTATATTGCAAGAGTAAGATTACAAAACATAAGAAGATACCTTCCGGTAAGCCAGAATCGACCGGATATGCATGGAATGGATCATCCCTTCCCCGCAGAATACAACGTTGGCGAATTTCCGGAAATCAACCCCGTAAGGATGTTTTCTCAGGACAGAAAAACCGCAATACGCTTAATGTCGGAAGCGGCAAGTTTTTTTGAAACCTTGCCCGAAATAGACTGCGGTTACTGCGGTGCACCCAACTGCCGCGCTTTTGCGGATGACGTGGTGCGGGGTATGGCAAAGCCTGAGGAATGCGCGGTGCTTGCCAAAAAGAAAAACGGCATAAATTAAAAAAAGGAGCGTACAAAAAGATGACGGTTAACCAGCTTATTACACATTTAAACCCTCAGGTGCTTTCTCTGCCCGAAGGGGATAAAACTGTGCGCGGCTGTTATACCGGCGATCTGCTCAGTTGGGTAATGGGAAAAACCCGTGCCTGCAACGTTTGGGTTACGATAATGTCAAACATAAACGTGCCTGCGGTTGCTTCGCTGGCAGACGTGAGCTGTGTCATTATCGGCGAAAACGCCCGCCCCGAAGATGACGTGATCGCTATGGCGGAGGCAAGAGGAGTAAATATTCTGCTTATGCCCGACAGCGCTTACGATATCTGCATTAAATTGAGCAAGATACTATGACATCGTACGACCTGCATATACATTCCTGTCTTTCCCCCTGCGGTGATGACGATATGACAGTAAATAATATCGCAGGAATGGCAAAGATAAAAAATCTGCGTGCCGCGGCTCTTACCGACCACAACACTTGTATGAACGTACGAGCGTTTGAATTCGCTTGTGAGCAATACGGAGTTGTGGCAATACCGGGAATGGAGATAACCACTTCGGAGGAAATACACCTGCTGGTATATTTCCGTTCGGTAGACGACGCGGAACGATTTGAAGCGGAATTTGATAAATACCGAACAAAAATAAAAAACCGTGTCGACCTTTTCGGGCATCAGCAGATACTGGATAAGGACGATAAGGTGATCGGTGAATATGAATATCTTTTATCTGTGGCGTCCGCCCTTTCGGTAGACGAAGTTTACGAAATGGCCAAACGATACGACGCCGCTTGCGTACCCGCCCATATTGATAAGACCTCAAACGGAATGATCGGTATTTTGGGTATGATGCCGGAAACACCGGTGTTCGATTGCGTGGAGATAAAGGATATTTCAAAAAAAGAAGAGATATTTTCAAAAAATCCCATACTCGAAAATACTCCCGTTATTTCCGACAGCGACGCTCACCTGCTGTGGGATATTAACGAAGCAGTTAACTTTTTGCCCGTTTCCGCCCACGGTACATCCCATGAGGTGCGAAACCGTATTATTGATTATCTGCGAGGCGAAAAATGAAAGAACTGTCCCTTAACATACTTGATATCGCCCAAAATTCCTTTACCGCAGGAGCATCTCTTACCGAGATACTGCTTACCGAAAAGGAAAACCGATTTATAATTCAGGTTAAAGACGATGGATGCGGCATGAGCGAAGAAACGCTTTTAAAGGTTTCCAACCCGTTCTACACCACCCGCACTACCAGAAAGGTGGGACTGGGCATCCCTTTGTTCCGTCTGGCTGCCGAACAGACCGGCGGTTACATCGAGATACAAAGCTCCCAAAAGCCTGAAGATCACGGTACGGTGATAACCGGAGTGTTTTTTAAAGACCATATAGATTTTACCCCCTTGGGAGACATTGCATCCACAGTCTGCCTTTTGGCGCAGGGATGCGGGAACGGAGATATGGTCTTCCGCCACCAAACCGAAAACGGAGCGGTGGAACTGGACACAAGGGCTTTGCGAGAAGTCCTGCAGGGATTACCCCTTTCAAATCCCGACGTACAGCTTTGGATAAAAGATTACGTCAAACAACAGTATGAAAATATAAAAATGTAAATATACCGAAAAAGAAAGGATCTTTTGTAATGAAAACATTAGCAGAACTTGCCCAGATCAGAGAAAAGATGAAGGACAAGGTCGGTATCCGCGAAGGCGTAAACGGAATACGCATAGTAGTTGGTATGGCAACCTGCGGTATCGCCGCAGGCGCAAGACCTGTTCTTAACACACTTGTAGAAGAGGTTGCAAAAGAGGATCTCTCCTCCAAAGCTACCGTAACCCAGACCGGTTGTATCGGCATTTGCCAGTACGAGCCCGTTGTTGAGGTTTTTGAAGCAGGCAAAGAAAAGGTTACTTACGTTAAGGTTACTCCCGATATGGCAAAGCGTATCGTTGCAGAGCACATTAAGGGCGGCAAGATCGTAACCGAATACACTATAGGAAATTATAAAATATAAACGGAGGAAACGTATAAATGATTCGCGCTCACGTACTTATTTGCGCAGGTACAGGTTGTACCTCCTCCGGCAGTGCCGCTGTAAGAAAAGCACTGACCGCCGAGCTTGAAAAGCACGGACTTACTGAGGAAATTAAAATGGTCCAGACCGGATGCTTCGGTCTGTGCGCTCTCGGCCCCATAATGATAGTTTATCCCGAGGGTATTTTCTATTCCAGAGTTACTGCGGAAGACATTCCCGAAATCGTAGAAGAGCATCTTCTTAAGGGACGTCCCGTTCAGAGACTGGTTTACAACGATCCCGTTGTTGAAGGCGGCGAAGCTGCTTCTTCTCTTAACGAAACCGCATTCTACAAGAGCCAGATGCGTATAGCTCTTCGTAACTGCGGCGTTATCGACCCCGAAAATATCGAAGAATATATCGGACGTGACGGTTATGCAGCTTTGGGTAAGTGTCTTACCGAAATGACTCCCGATGAAGTTATTCAGCTCGTTCTGGATTCCGGCATCCGCGGACGCGGAGGCGCAGGCTTCCCCACCGGTCTTAAGTGGAAATTTGCTTCCGGTAACAGAGGCAACGTTCAGAAATACGTTTGCTGTAACGCAGACGAAGGCGACCCCGGTGCATTTATGGACAGATCTATCCTCGAAGGCGACCCCCACGCTGTTATCGAAGCAATGGCGATCGCAGGATACGCTATCGGCGCTGACCAGGGTTACATATACGTTCGTGCAGAGTATCCTATCGCTGTACAGCGTCTTACCACTGCTATTAATCAGGCAAAAGAATACGGTCTTTTAGGTAAAAATATATTTGGAACAGACTTCAGCTTTGATCTGGATATCCGTCTCGGCGCAGGCGCATTCGTTTGCGGCGAAGAAACCGCACTCATGACCTCTATCGAAGGTCACCGCGGCGAACCCAGACCTCGTCCTCCTTTCCCTGCAGTAAAGGGTCTGTTCGGCAAGCCCACTATACTTAACAACGTTGAAACTTACGCAAACATTCCCCAGATCATCATTAACGGCGCAGATTGGTTCAAGGGTATCGGTACCGAAAAATCTCACGGCACAAAGGTATTTGCTCTGGGCGGCAAGATAACCAACACCGGTCTTGTTGAAATTCCCATGGGTACTCCTCTCCGCACCATTATCGAAGAGATCGGCGGCGGTATCCCCAACGGCAAGAAGTTTAAAGCAGCTCAGACCGGCGGTCCTTCCGGCGGTTGTATCCCTGCCAGCCTGATCGACACTCCCGTTGACTATGACAACCTCACCGCCATCGGCTGCATGATGGGTTCGGGCGGTCTGATCGTCATGGACGAGGATACTTGTATGGT
>JAFOBR010000077.1 GCA_017381715.1 Clostridia bacterium | reverse complement strand
TTCCATATGCTTATGGCGTCAAGCAGAGAATCGTATTTTTCGGGATTGGTAATAACATACAAAATTCTTGCGCCGATAATGGCAATGGGTACAGTGAACAGCGCCAGATTATAGCAATCGTCTTCGCGGATATGCTCAAACTTTGTGGCGCGCCACAAAAAATAGGTAAACGCCAGCACAATACCCAGCGCAATAATAATTCCGTACCAGTATACGGTAATTCCGTCGCCGATAGGAATAGTAAACGCTGCGCGGTTAAGCTCGAACTCTTCTATTCCCAATCCGGGGAAAGCAATAATTGTCTTCATATACACTTTTCCTTTCCTTTAATCTTCTTCGGGGAACACAATGGAAATACAGCTTTTTTCCATATCGTATCCCTTCATAAAGCGTGCTTTAACTTCTTCATAGCCGGTGTTTTGTATAACCGAAGCGTAATCGAACATATCGCATCCCTCCAAAGCCGCAGAAGCTAAACGGTTTGCGGTTTCGGAGGTGGAATTAAAGCTCAGGCATTCCGTTGCGTAAATAACCTTTTTTGCCCGCAAAAATTCTTCTTCTGTAAAGAATGTGTTTTTGCGCTTTGCTATCTCGTTTTTAACGGCCTCCGCTACCTTATCGGGATCGTCCGCCACACCTTCAATAGAGATATATGACCAATCCCTTGAATTATAGTAGCTGTATGAAAAACGGTCGGATATAAGTCCGCTTTCGTAGTTATCGCAGTAAAATTCGCCGGAAGAGCCAAAGAGCAGTTGCAGTATTATAGCATGCTCTGCGCTTCGTTTAAGATCATCGTCTTCTTTTTCGGGGAGTGCTTCTTTAATTCCCAAGGCAAATTGAGGCATACCGATCTTTAGTTTTGCAACCGTTCTTTTTGCGTTAACTTCAGACGGCTCAGAAATATCGGGTAAGTCAATATCGGTCTTGGGATAATACTCCAGACATTCGTCGCATACCTTTTTTACTTCATCGGGATCAACCCTTCCGCATATACAAAGCACGGTGTTGGAAGGGTGGTAAAACACCTTGTGAATATCGTAAAGCATTTCGGGGGTTATCTCGGCAATAGAGTCCACCGTGCCTGCAATATCCTTGCGTACGGGGTTGTTTGCGTACATTCCTTCCAGCATACCGAGCAGTGCCCGCCAGTCTGCGTCATCCTCGTACATTTTTATTTCCTGACCGATTATTCCTTGCTCCTTATCCACGCTTTCTTTTGTGAAATAAGGGGTGAAAACCATTTGAAGCAGGGTCTTTAAGTTAATATAAAAATTCTCCGTGCAGGAAAAAATATATTCGGTGCGTTCAAAAGAAGTAAAAGCATTTGCATCGCCGCCGTTTTTTGTAAAGGTTTCAAAAGCATCCGTTCCGTCGGGGTTTTCAAACATCTTGTGCTCAAGAAAATGGGCTGTTCCGTCGGGCACGGTAACGTACCCGTCCTTTACGGGCAGACGGTTATCGCAGGAGCCGTATTTTACAGCCACCGCTGCAAAGGCGGTTTCGTGGTTTTTGGGGCAAACGTATACGGGCAAGCCGGATGAGTGTACAAACCGGTAATATTTTTCACCCAATATCTTGTTTTCTTTAACTATCATTCCTCGCCGTTACCCCCTTTCAGAAAATACACCGTATCCACCGTTATACTGTTTGCACAGCGAATAACGTCCTCTCTGGTGATCACATCAAGCATATCCGCTTCTTCAAGGGGAGATGTGTCCTTTCCCTCCAGATATCCGGCAACATAAAACTTATTTATACTGCGTATACTGTCGGTAACGCTTCTAAGACTGCTTTTTATGTTTCGTATGGCAGTTTCAAACTCTTCATCAGTAAAGTTGCCGTTTTTCATTTCGTCAAGCTCGTGCATTATCGCATTGTAAGCTTTGTCCTTGTCGCAGGCGTTTATCCCTGCGGTTATTATAAAAAGTCCCTTGATATAATGGGATATCATAGAGCAATAATAGCATAAAGACAGCTTTTCTCTTACGTTTACAAACAGCTTACTGGTGGGAGAAATGGCGAATATTTCCTTAAAAACAGTAAAGGCAAGACGTTTCTTTTGTTCGTCTTCTGTTGCAATACGGTATCCGATAGCCAATTTACTCTGGTTAATATTCATTTCCTCGGTAAAGCGTTTTTCGGCTTCCGCTCTTGAAATAAGCGTGTTTTTCGGCAATTCCTCTTTTCGGGGAGCAAAGGTTATTTCACGGCATAGCTTATTGTATATCTCTTCGCCCTCTGCGTTGCCGGAAAAAACTATATGAACAGGGGAACAGGAAACGATCTTTTTGTAAAAATCATAAAGATTTTTTCCGTTTATTTGGTTTACCGTTTCTTCTTTTCCGTATGCGGAAACAGAAAACGGCTCCTTTTCGCACATCAACTCCACGCATCTTTTTACTGCGTAGGTGGATTTATTGTCTTTGGAAGAACGGATAATATCTATTTGGTTTTTCTTTTCGCTTTCCACGTATTCGGGCAAGAAGCCGCCGCTTACTATAAGAGGATTAAACATCAGCTCATTGAGCAGTGCCAGCATAGGATCGGTAATATCCTCTTTTTCCATAGTATAAGCCTTGTTCATATAGGATGCGGAAAAAGTAAGGCACACACATTCGCCCATAGTGCGTGTATATACCTCTGCAGAAGCGGCGTACAGCTCCTCTTGGGCTATTTCAAGACTGCGCATATCGGGGTACTTTACCGTGCCTCGGTCTATAACTGCGGAAAGCAACGAAGAAAAGGCGGTGGTTTCCTCGGTACGTGGGAACAAAAAGTTCACCGTAAGCATATCATATTTGGATTTATCTGTTTTGAGGGCGGTAAACGATACGCCCTCAGTTATATTTTTTGTGTATTTTTCCATTTGTTAAAGTATCTTTGAAGCGCTGTCCGTATCAAGATAAAGGGTGGCGTTATTATGGCGGCGGAGTATGGAAGCGGGGCAGGCTTCGGTAATTTCTCCTTTAACGGTGTTGTATACTGCATTCGCTTTAGAGGGGGCGGGAACAACGCAGAATATTACCTCGGGAGCAACCAAGGTGGGGATGGTAAGTGTCATAGCGTGGGTGGGAACAAGGTCAATGGATGCAAAGCATCCGTCGTTAACCTGCTGCATACGGCATACGTTATCCAATTCCACGGGCTTAACGGCGTATTTATCGTTAAAATCAGCTACGTGGGGGTCGTTAAAGGCAATATGTCCGTTTTCGCCGATACCCATACAGATAATATCGCAGGGGTGCTCTGCAAGCAAAGCGGCATATCTTTCCGCTTCTGCATAAGGGTCGGTTGCGGTAATATCAATATAATTTACGGAAGCAAAGGGCACTTTACCGAAAATGGCGTTATAAAGGAAGTTGCCAAATCCCTGGGGTGCGTCTTTATCCAGACCGATATATTCGTCCATATGGAAAGCGTGGATTTTTGTCCAGTCTATCTCTTTATCATTAATAAGAGCTGCAAGAAATTCGTTCTGGCTGGGTGCGGCGGCGAATATCATATTAATTTCGCCTTTTTTTGCGATCTGTGCCTTTATTTCGGCGGCAGCCTCCTTGGCGGCGCATATCCCCATTTCTTGTCTGGATTCATATATTTTGTATGTAAGCTTGTCTGCTTTTCCTGTTTTAACCATTTTTTATTTCCTTTCCGCGTACGTAAACTGCGCATACGTTAATATCGTCATCAAATACTGCTATATCGGCATCTTTTCCTGCTTCCAGAGTACCCTTGTTATCAAGTCCCGCAAAGCGGGCGGGGGTTGCGGTCATCATCTTAACCGCATGGTGCAGGGGCACCTCTGCCTGCTTATACATAGTGCGCACCAGTCTGTCTGCGGTGGCAATACTTCCTGCAAAGGCTTGTCTGTCCGGCATTTTTGCAACGCCGTCTTCTATAAATACCTCGTATCCGTTTTCCAGAGATCCCAGTATAGTGGTGCCGGATGTCTGTCCCGCGCCACGCATGGAATCGGTTACCAGACACATTTTATCTGCGCCCTTTATGCGGTAAAGCGAACCAAGTATGCAGGGAGGCAGGTGGCATCCGTCAGCAATAACCTCCACACGCATATCGTCAATAATATATCCGCTTTCTATCATACCGGGTATACGGAATCCTCCTCTTCTTACCATAGAGGACATACCCGAATAAAAGTGGGTAAGCAGATTATAGCCGTTTTTATATCCTTCAAGTACGGTGGTGTATTCCGCATCGGAATGTCCCATTGAAGCAAGTATACCTTCATCCGCAAGCATTTTTCCCAATTCCATAGCGCCTTCAAGCTCGGGGGCGACTGTCCACCGTTTTATTATATCCTTACCTGCTTTGAGTATGGGCATATAGTGGTCGGGAGTGGGCTTTTTCAAAAATCTTTCATCCTGCGCACCCTTTTGTGCGGGGGAGAAATAAGGTCCTTCAAGATGGATACCGCACAGGTCGCTTCCGTTGTTTTCGGTTTTGCTTGCTTTGCGGAAGGTTTCAAAGGTGCGGAACAGCTCTTCATCGGGGCAGGTGAGGGTAGTTGGAAGCATGGCAGTGGTGCCGTGGCTTCCGTGCAGACGGGCGGCGGTGAGATACGCTTCTACCGTGCCGTCCATAAAATCGCTTCCTCCGCCTCCGTGCAAATGTATATCTACAAATCCGGGAGAAATATATTTGTTGCCGTAATCGGTAACCGCATATCCTTGGTCGCAGGTGCGTTCTCCCGCGGAAACGACCTTTCCGTTTTCAAAGCAAACCTCGCCGTTTTGTATAATTCCGTTTTCTGTTATCAATCTTCCGGTTATTTTTTGTAACATCTTTTTATTCCTCCAACAAGCAGACCGCGTGGGCGCATATTCCTTCTTTTGCTCCCGTAAAGCCCATCCCCTCTTCGGTGGTGGCTTTTATGTTTATTCTGTTCGGTTCCGTGCACAGAACTTTAGCTATGTTATCACGCATGTTTTGTATATAAGGGGAAAGCTTGGGCACCTGAGCGATAACGGTGCAATCAAGATTACTTAAAACGTATCCCCGTTTATCCATTTCGCTTTTTACCTTTTCAAGCAGTAACAAAGAGCAAATGTTTTTATATTTTCCGTCGGTATCGGGGAAGTGATAGCCTATATCTCTCAATGCCATAGCGCCCAAGATACTGTCGCACACGGCGTGAACAAGCACGTCCGCATCGGAGTGTCCCGCAAGGCCGTATTCAAAGGGGATTTCCACACCGCCCAAAGTAAGCTTTCTTTCAGGGGCAAAGCGGTGTGCATCGTAACCGTGTCCGATCCTCATAAAGCTATTTTCCTTCCTTTTCTCTTTCCGCAAGGAATATACGGGCTTTTGCTCTGCGTATATCCTCTGCGGTGGTCAGCTTATCGTTATTATCGCCGATATTTATATATTTTACCTTAAATCCCGCAGCTTCCGCAAGGGTGGTATCGTCGGTAGCGGAAAGCTTGTTTTTCTTTCCCATAGCCGATGCAACGAGATAAATATCTTTTCTGAACACCTGCGGTGTCTGTACCGCTATCAGTCTGTCTCTCTGGGGAGTGTACTGGGCGGCGCCGTTTTCGTCTGTGTATTTTATAGTGTCCGAAACCGATTTGCAGGCGCAGGATGCACCGGTTTCATAAACTGCGTTTACTACCGCATCTATGTTTTCGGCAGTAATAAAGGGGCGCGCGCAATCGTGTATACAAACTATATCCGTGTTTCCCGACATCAAAACGCCGTTAAGCACAGATTCGGTTCTTGTCTTTCCGCCGGGAGCAAATCTTATTTCCTTTGCGGTGTAATTGCTCGATATAGGCAAAAGACGGGCGTTATCACGGCAGACTACCACTATATCGGTTACCGTTTCGCTTTTTTCAAATGCGTCCAGAACCATAGAAAAAACCGTGTTTTTTCCCAGCTTTATAAGGGGCTTTTCCACACCGCCCATTCTTTGTCCCGTTCCTGCGGCGACAATGACTGCGGTGACCCGTCTTTTTGTTTTACTGTTATTTTCCACGAATTATATCACCCTTTTTCAATCCCTCTGCTTTAAGATAAAATTCCATCTTTGCATGAGGTGTGCTTTCTATGGGGTTGCCGTCAACATCATAAAGCTCGTTTATTACAGCATCTCTGCCCACTTTGCCGGGAGAAAGTATCTGTACGTTTTCACCCACAGACATTTTGTTTCTCTGCAGGCAAAGCGCCATACCTTTTTCTTTATCGTAATCACTTACGGTGCAAAGGTATGCTCTGTCCTTAAGATATTCGTTGTTGTTTACTATGTTTGCGTTTTCCTGAGGTGAGTTAAAGTAAAATCCCGTACAATATTCTCTGTGGGAAACACTCTCCACCTCGGTAAGATAATCTTTGTTAAAAGGCTTGCCTGCAAAATAATCATCCAGCGCCATACGGTAAGCGTTGGTCACCGCGGCTGTGTAATAAGCGCTCTTCATTCTGCCTTCTATCTTCAGACTGTCTATGCCTGCATCGATAAGTTCGGGAATGTGCTCAATCATACACATATCCTTGGAAGAGAAAACGTAGGTGCCCGTATCGTCCTGTACCGCTTCTATTTTATCGCATTCTCTTTTTTCCTCGTACATATAGTACTTCCATCTGCAGGGCTGTGCACAGCTTCCGTCGTTGGCGTTTCTGTTTATATAGTAATGGGAAAGCAGACATCTGCCCGAATAAGAAACACACATAGCTCCGTGTACAAAGCATTCTATCTCCAGCTCGGGCGGGGTATTCTCTCTCACAGCCTTGATGTTTTC
>JAFOBR010000076.1 GCA_017381715.1 Clostridia bacterium | reverse complement strand
GGTCTATAAGCTTTTCGCACATAAAAAACGTACCGCCTTTTTAAAGGTTTTTAATATTTTAGCACACAAAAACCGAAAAATAAATATATTTTTTGCGCAAAAACTCTTTTTTATCCCGCAGTTTTGTGGTATATTTACATTAAAGGAGTGTTTAATATTATGAAATACTTATTTGAGATACATTGCCATACCTCGGAATCCAGCGGGTGCGCTTCCGAAACGGCGGAAGCCACCGTAAAAGCCTACAGTGAAAAGGGTTACGCAGGGGTGATTATTACCGACCATCTGGGAATAGGAAGCAAAAGAGATGATTGGGCAGACCATTGCAGACACCAGCAGGCAGGCTACCGCAACGCAAAGGCGGTGGCGGAAAAATACGGCATGACCGTACTTTACGGTGCGGAAATAACGGTGCGTCCCTTTGGCGGCAATGATTTTTTGTGTCTGGGACTTGAGCCCGAATGGTGGACAGAGCATCCCGAACTGGAGGATATGTCTTTATACGATGTGCTTAAGACCGTGCGGGAGGCAGGGGCATTTATTTCCCACGCCCACCCCTTCAGAGAGGCTAATTATATAAAAAGCATTGTGCTTGTTCCACGTTTGATAGACGGTGTGGAATTAAATGCAAACAGAACGGATTTTGAAAACGAGCGGGCGGCGGAATATGCAAAAGCGTACAACCTGCCTCTTACCGCAGGAAGCGATAACCACACAGCCCACAGACAAAAAAGAATTTTCGGTATGGATTTTTACGAGTGCCCCAAAACGGAAAAAGAGCTTGCCGAACTTTTATTTGCGGGAAAATACGATATTAAGACGGAGTAAAAAATGTTAAAACGATTTGCGGCATATTACAAGCCCCATAAAAAGCTTTTCTTGCTTGATATGGCGGCGGCTTTCCTTATATCCATGTGCGATTTGTTCTATCCCATGATAACCCGTAATATTATAAATATTTACGTGCCCCAAAAGATGCTTAACCATCTGCTTATCTGGGCGGCGGTTATTTTGGGAATATACCTTATAAAGTGCGGGCTGAACTATTTTATACAGTACAAGGGCCACGTGCTGGGCGTACGGATTCAGGGCGATATGCGCAGGGATATGTTCCACCACCTGCAAAAATTACCCTTTGCGTTTTTTGACGAAAACAAGACCGGCGTTATAATGTCCCGTCTGATGAACGATCTTTTTGATATTTCCGAGCTTGCCCACCACGGACCGGAAAATCTGTTTATATCCACCATTTCACTTATCGGTGCGTTTGTAATGCTTTCCACCATAAACGTATGGCTGGCACTGCTTCTGTTTTTGCTCATTCCACCCGTGGTTTTCTTTGCGGTTAAGACGAGAAAAATGATGCAGGACGCTTTTAAGGAATCCCGTACCCGTGTGGCGGAAGTCAACGCAAACGTGGAAACTTCGGTTTCCGGTATCCGCGTTTCCCGTGCTTACACATCGGAAAACCACGAAAACGCAAAGTTTGACGAAGCCAACGAAAGCTTTAAAAAGGTGCGTGGCAAGGCATACCGCGCTATGGGTATTTTCCATTCGGGAATGACCCTGCTTACGGATATTATGTACCTTGCGGTGCTTGCCGCAGGCGGTTTGTTCTTTTACTACGGAAAAATAGACGGAGGCGATTTTGCCGCGTTTATTCTTTACACCACCTCATTTATACGCCCCATAAACAATCTGGTTATGATCTTTGAGCAGATACAAAACGGCATGACCGGCTTTACCAGATTTGTGGAGATCATGGAAGTAAAGCCCGAAGAAGAAACGGGTATGACCGACCCCGGTGTGCTTAAAGGTGATATTCGGTTTGAAAACGTTTCCTTCCATTACGGTGAGGACGAGGACAGCAAAAATATTATTGACGGGCTTGACCTGCACATCCCCGCAGGACTCACCGTGGCGCTGGTTGGACCCTCCGGCGGAGGAAAGACAACGCTTTGCCATCTTATTCCCCGTTTTTATGAAACGGTTTCGGGAAGCATTTCTGTTGACGGTATGGATATTAAGGATATTTCCCGTTACGGACTTCGCAGAAATATAGGTATGGTAGCGCAGGACGTATTCTTGTTCGGCGGAACCATAAAAGAAAATATTGCATACGGCAATCTTGACGCTACCGACGAAGAGATCGAAGAGGCGGCAAAGAGAGCAAATATTCACGATTATATTATGACTCTTGAAAACGGCTACGACACTCAGGTGGGTGAAAGAGGCGTAAAGCTTTCCGGCGGACAAAAGCAGAGAATATCCATTGCCCGGGTTTTCCTTAAAAATCCCCCTATACTTATTCTTGACGAAGCTACCAGCGCTTTGGATAACGCCACGGAAATGCTGATACAGCAATCCCTTGAACAGCTTGCCAAGGGCAGGACCACCCTTGTGGTAGCTCACAGACTTTCCACCATAAAGAATGCGGATGAGATCATCGTGCTGACAGCAGACGGTATTGCCGAAAGAGGCAACCACGAGCAGCTTATTGAAAAAGACGGGATCTACGCAGGACTTTACAAATACCAGTTCAGACAATGATAACCGTAAACGAATATTACAAAAAGCTGTTCGGAGAAAAGGTATATAAAATATCCCTTGCGGGAGGACACACCTGCCCCAACCGTGACGGTACAAAGGGGTTGGGCGGATGTATTTTTTGCTCCCAAACGGGAAGCGGGGATTTTGTTCCCCACCCTGCCCTGCCTATAAATGAGCAGATAGAACTTGCTATTGAAAAGGTAAAAGCCAAGGGCGCAGAAAAATATATTGCATATTTTCAAAGCTTTACCGCCACCTATCATCCACCGGAGGTTTTGCGGGAAAAATTGGACTGCGCCTACGGAAGAGATGATATCGTGGGCGTATCTATCGCCACACGGCCCGATTGCCTGCCCGATGACATTCTGGATATGCTGGAAGCGTATTCCCGTATAAAGCCCACTTGGGTGGAATTGGGATTGCAAACGGCAAGCGACAAGACGGCTTTATATATTAACCGCTGTTACCCCACGCAGGTCTATATCGATGCGGCAAGGGAGCTTAATAAAAGAAATATTCCCTTTGTTACCCATATTATCTTGGGGCTTCCCGGTGAAACGGAAGAGGATATGGTGAACACCGTAAAGCTTGCTACGGAATGTAAGACCCAAGGGATAAAGCTTCAGCTTTTACAGATACTTTCCGATTCCCCTTTAAAAAAAGAATATTTAAAAGGAAACGTGCGTCCTATGGAAGAGGATGAATACTACGCTTTGTTAAAAAAGCTTCTTTCTCTGTTGCCCGAGGACACGGTCGTGCACCGTCTTACAGGGGACGGAAGCAAAAAGACCCTGCTCGCCCCTCTCTGGTGCGGGGATAAAAAAAGAGCGATCAATAAAATAAACGCTCTGTTAAATCACCCCTAAAATCCTGCGGATTTTTGGGGACCCCGAAAAATCATTCCAATAACAACAAAAAGCCACGATTTCTCGTGGCTTTTATTGTGTTTTTTATTTATTGTATTCTTCAAATACGGTATAATCTTCTACAAGCTGGAGTTCGTCAAGCACGAACTTGGTGCCGCTTGTTGTAGAGCCTGCGTAGTTCCAGAACATATACACGCCTGCGATCTCGTTAAGGGGATATGCTTCACCGCCGGTGCCCGTGCCGGAGCCGGTGCCGTAGCGGTACGTGAAGTCCTTAACGGGGAACGCCATCCAGCCCTTGAAGCCCTTTACGGAGGAG
>JAFOBR010000075.1 GCA_017381715.1 Clostridia bacterium | reverse complement strand
ATAATGACGCCACGAAAATGATCGAAGAAGCCGAAAAGCATAATGCGGAAGCGGCAAAGAGAATTCTGATAAAAGGAGATGCGGAGGTATCATTAGAGGCGGCAAAGGTATTTGCCTCTTCAAACATCTTACTTCTCGGAAACGAGCCTCAGTCGGTCGGACCGCAAAACGCGCCGATGGCTGTGCATCTTGCACTATTGTCTGCCGATGTTATCTTGCTTGAGGGAATTCGCTTGGCAGAGGTGCCTGAGGGTGTCTATTTCTTGAATGCGGCTCCGCTGAATTTGGCGGGTGCAGATGGTTCACCGTGCAGAGCGGTGTTGATAGATACTGAAAGGTAAATTCCAATTTATAACGCGGCACAAGCGGTGCGCTTTTGAATTGTATTCACCTTTTAATTAATGTTTTTGGGGATGTCGGTTGAACTTACTGCTATCGGAATTTTGACGTTGCTTTTGTGGGCAAACAGTTAAATGAAAAATAGATATTTTCAATAAAACAACCCAATTCGCCTGCCTTGTAAAGTTGAGCGCTAAAGTAATGCAGTAGGTCTCGCCAAATCAACCGTTTGTTGATTTTCAAACAACCGATTGATTATTGATTTTGTGCTTTTATAAAGCTATAATAAAACCACACCGGTGAAACAGAATATATCGGAGGGTTTTATGAAACTTACAATAGGCGAAAAAATAAAAGAATTACGCAAACGGGACGGCAGAAAGCAGGAAGACCTTGCAAATGTTTTGGGCGTTACTAATCAGGCAGTGTCCCGTTGGGAAAAAGACGGCAGCTATCCCGATGTGGAAATGATACCTGCAATTGCAAATTATTTCGGTGTAACCATAGACGAACTGTTCGGCTATGAAAACGGCAGAGAAAAGCAGGTGGACGAGCTTGTTTCCCGGCTTTCGGCAATGAATAAGCTGAATAACGGGGAAAACGTAAATATTGACGAGTGTCTGCATCTTGCCAGAACTGCTCTTGCGGAGTTTCCCGGAAACACAAAGATATTGCTTTGTCTGGCCTGGTTACTCACCACCGCAGGCTATGTTAAATACAGTGAATATCACGTTACCGACAGCGAGGGTTACGATACCTTTGATGTAAAGCGCCACAAGACCTACAAAGAATGGGCGGAAGCTATAGCAATATACGAAAAACTGCTTCCCACCCTTGAAAACGGTTCTGCCCGTAACGATGCGGTCAAACAGCTTTCCAACCTGTATCTGTGTACGGGAGAATTGGGCAAAGCGGCTGCGCTGGCAGAAAATGCACCCGACATACATTGCTCCAAGGAATTCTTGCAAATGGCTTCCTGCGACGGAAAAGAAAGAGCAGCCAAATACGGAGAAACCGCATTAAAACTTTTGGGCATTGCCGCAGAGCTTATAGGAGATGCTGTCGCAGCCAACTACGATAAGCTCCCTCCCGAAACTGCGGAAACCTATATAAAAAACGCCGCAGACCTTTTCGGTGCCGTTTGTATAGACGGCAATTACGGCGAATACGGAATCAATTCCGCTTATCTGTATCTTTACCTTTCTTCTCTGCAGTGGCGAAGCGGCAAGCGGAAAAGCGCTGTGGATTCTCTTTACAAAGCATTGGAGCACACCAAAAAATGCGAAGAGATTTCTCTTGACACTACCCGTACCTTTTCTTCTCCATTGCTTAAAAACGTGAAAATAAATCCTCTCGGCAGCGATTACCGCAAACACGCAACCAAGCTACCCGAGTATTGGCCGTGGATATGTATTCCCAACAGCGCCGACGTGGCAAAAGAAATGCAGTCCGATCCCCGATATAAAGAATGGGTCGCCAAAACCCAAGAGTAAATTATAATAAATCACCCCGAGAAGCTACATTGTACTCGGGGTGATTTGGTCTGTTTTATGTCTTCAAATACCTCGGAGTGCTCACTGTGTATATCAAAAAACACTTGACAATATCGGGATAATTTGATATAATTTGTTGACGGTATATGGTTTTTCCTTTTACGTTGAGGTGAATACGGATGAAAAAACAGATCACGGTACATACCGCAGGTTGGATATATGCCTTCATACATTTCAGTGTAGATGCGGCTTGCTTTTATTTTTTGTTTTCCCGTCTTGATGCAAGTCCCGCTTGGTGGGCTTTGGCTATGCTGTACGATGCGCTTGCTTTCGTACCGCAAGCATTTTTCGGCTTGCTGGCAGATCGTTTTCCAAAAATCAATTTCGGGCTTGCGGGCTGTGTTTTTGTATTGGTTGCATTGGTGCTTCCTTTTGATATTCCCGCCTTGTTAATAATAAGTCTTGGCAACGCGCTTGCGCATATCGGAGGCGCACAGCATACTTTGTGCGGAGCAGACGGGAAGATAGCCCCTTGCGGAATTTATGTTTCCGGCGGTTCTTTCGGTGTAATTACAGGACAGTTACTGGGCGTGTCCGATTTTTGCGGTTTATTGCTTCCTGTCGGTTTTATGGTGTTATCGGTTATTCTTTCGGTAGTTGTTTCAAAAGCACACCGTGTTTCCGTGTCTTCCGCTGAAGGGTTTGATATAACATCAAACATTCCCATCGCTGTTATTATTTTTCTTGCTTTCGTTTCCGTTGCGGCGCGTTCTTTTGTGGGATACGCCATTCCATCGGATTGGAATAACGGTACCGCTCAAAAAATACTTTTGTATTGTGCAATGGGCGGCGGAAAGCTTTTTGGCGGAATTTTGTGTGATAAGATAGGCTACAGAAAGACAACCTTTATAAGCCTTGTTGTAGCCTTGCCCTTTTTGCTTTTCGGTAATACGTTTATGGTACTTTCGCTTATTGGTGTGGGATTGTTCAGCATGACAATGCCGGTAACTGTCGGAATTCTGGTTTCAAAATTCCCTCAAAATCCTAGTTTTGCTTTTGGTATTACCACTGCCGCTTTATTTGCCGGAACTTTTCCTGCATTTTTCATACGTCCGGAAGGATTATTGTGGCATCAAATCACGGTATTTGTACTGTCGGCTGTTGCGGCAGTATGTATAAATTTATCATTAAAGAAAGGAAAATAAGTCATGAAGCCTACGTTGTTTGATCTTGTTGCACCTCCGATTATTCCGGGAGGACCTTTGGGTGATTTTGTTTTTGAAAATCTCGGAGTTTTTATTGCTGTTGCGGTCGCTCTTTTCTTGTTGTCATGCGTTGTGATTGCTGTGGTCGCAGTCTTATTTTTCAAAAGAAAAAATAAATCAAGTACGGGTAACAGAGATTCTGCGGAAAAATGTAAACAGGAAGATACAGCCGTTTAATGGAAAAAGTTGTTTTTTTACTTTTTGTTGCGCTGTTCACTACTTGTGTCGCGGAAATATTGCCCCAGTTATTTTTGAAAGAAAGAAAAAAGTGGATCCTTTCGGGGCTTTTATGCAATGCTATCACAAATCCTTTGCTTAATGTTACCGTTTTGATTCTCTATGCTTTCATTAATGATATATGGGTATTGTATTCGATCATCATATTACTTGAAGTCGTTGTTTTGTTTGCGGAGGCAGGAACATATAAACTGATGCTTGGCAAACCGCTTAAAATGTGTTTAACGGTGTCAGCGATTTGTAATGCGTTTTCTTTCGCCATTGGATTGATTTGGAATTTAATGTAATCACCCCGAGAAGCAGTAACTGCTCGGGGTGATTTTCTGTTTTTATTCGGTTATTTCCAGATATCCGGTCAGCACCGTTATTTCGTAGCAACTACTCACGTCCATGATGACACCGTTTTTGGTTTCGTAAACGTAGACATGCTTTGTATTGTTAAGAATTTTGCCCACATCGGTTATTTGGCTTGACGTTTCAACGTAGATCTCCGTGTTCGGCAAGACGGTTCCGCTTACCAATCGCCATTCCTCGCATTTCAAGGGCGTACCGTCATATTTCTTTGATGCCGACTCAAGCTGAATGACTATTTTACGCTTTTTAATGGTCATTTGGCCGTTTACGATCCGCAGACTGTAATCTCTGTCGGTAACGTCGTTTCCGTCGGCATCGTATATTCTGATATCGGTTATACGGTTTTCGTATACGCCCGGAGCAATGTTGTATCTGCCTTCAGCAAGCGAAACCTTCATTGTATGTCCGGGAAGGAGATTGCCTTTGGTAATGACTACTTTTTCGCTGTTCCATTCGCTGAATATCTTTCCGTCGTATTCTTTCGTTGCGCTGTACGCGTTTACGATAAGCTCCATTTTCGAATTCGGCGCGCCTTCTCCGTAACCCGTAACCTCTACGGGCACCCAGCCCAGAAAATCGAAATATACTTCTACCCAGGCGTGGGCTTCCTTGCCGGAAACGTAGACCGTGGCTTCGGATTGCAGATCTACCGCAAAGCCGGTTACGTATCTGGCGGGAATTCCGTAAGCGCGGAACATCATTGTCGCTGCCGCGGCAAAATGCTGGCACACGCCTTCTTTTGCTACGTCGAGAAAATATACCGCTACGTCAACTCCCTCGGGATAATCATTTCCGTAAAGATTATATCTTCCTGCGTTCTGAACGTAACGCTGTATTTGCGCGGCAAGGGCAAATTCATCGTCCGTTTCGTAAATCCCGTGTTCTTTTCCTATGCGTAAAAGTTCTTGCTTCGTGTATTCGGGAATCTGCAGATATTCTTCGTATACGTATTTTGAATAACTTTGCATTTCAACGGCAAATTCACCGTGAATATATTTTTGCATTTCCTCCACGTTATCGGTCAGCCTGACGAAATCGTAATAGTAATCGTATATTTCCATACGGGAATAGGAATCTTCTGCGGTGAATATAGAGGTATCGCAGGAGTAATAGGGGATAATTACGGGGCACCCCGAAAGCCTTTCGATATGCATCGTAAGCACGGGATGAAAGTCTTTTTCGGCTGCCAGTCCTATATAATTCAGAGCCGAAACCCGATCTATATAATTGGTTGCCGCATCAAAACCGCTTCCGTTATAATCTCCGTAGGAGGTTGCGCGCAGATATGCTCTGAATTCGGATATTTCCGGATTTGTCAAGGTGACCTTGGCGTAAACTTTCTCGTCTCCGTCATTACCGGGGTAGCCTATTCCCGTCGCTCCGCCTACGTCGAACATGCTGCCATCGGTTCCGTCACCGTTTAAGCCGTTTCCGCCGTTGTGGTTGTCGCCGTTATTGTTGTTACCGTTATTATTGCCGTTATTATTGTTGCCGTTTCCGTTTGGCATATCGCCGGGGTTATAATTGGGGTTGGGAAGCACCTTAAGAGTGCCGTATACATAGGTTATTTCGTAGTTGCTTGTATAGCCTGTTGCAGCATCGTTCACACCGTTTACGGAAATGAAAAAATTATTGGGACTCTCTCCCACTTCCGTCTGGGAACCCTTATAGTATCCTTTAACGGTGTGACCATTTACAAGACTACCTTCTGTAACCTTGCAGGAATGGGCGGTAAGAGGGGTGCCGTCAAACAGCTTTTGGGCACTATCGGAAGTAACGGTTATGGGTCTGGGGGTTACTTTCAACGTACCTTCATCCACTTCAATACGGTATCCGTGGTATGTGACATCATCTCCGTGTTCGTTGAAAATGTTTACAGCCAGTTTGTTTATCGCTTCTCCCACGTTTGTTATCCATCCGTCGGCTCTGCATTGCATCGTGTGTCCCGGTGAAAGTTCGCCGGAAATAAGCTTGTATCCGGATGATTGCAAAGACCGTCCGTCATACACCTTTTCCGCAGAATCGGTTTCAAACTTCAAAGTAATGGGAGTAATTTTAAGTGTTCCGTATTTTACAATAATTTCGTAATTATCCGCTACATATCTACCTTTTTCATCAACAATATTTACGTCGAGCGTGTTATCGCCGGTTCCCGCTATGGTGCGCTTTCCGATCGCTTTGGCGGTCAAAACGTGACCGTCTGCCAAGGTTCCGCTCACAAGCTCCCATTGGGAGTTGGTAAGGGGCTTTCCGTCATATACCTTTTCTGCACTGCCGGTAGTAAACGTTAATTTTCTCGGCTCAATGGTAATTACGCCGTATACAAATGTAATGTTATATCTGTTTGTTACGTCCTCACCTTCGGCGTTTAATATGTTGTAATTATCCGGAGTAGCGGAGTATCTGCCTGCATTTGTGGGCATAGCTCGGAAATGAACGCGTAGTTTGTCCCCCTCCGCCAAAGAGCCGTTTTTAAAGGAATATTCCGGCTTTTCGATAGGAGTACCGTCATAAACCTTGGTAATGGTGTCTGTGTATACGGTGACGTTTCTTGGATCAACGGTTATGTTTCCTTCGCTTGCCCCAATGTTATACGCAAAGGTAACGTCAGCCCCTTCGGCGTTAACGATTTTATATTCTGCCAAGGATACGGTTGCTTTTTCCCAGCTTTCGCTTTCTATAGAGAAAACCATATCTGTTAATCTATCACCATCTGCAAGGTTGCTTGTCTGTGTTATGGTTTTCAAAAACTCTTGGTTTAAATCCCCGTATTCGCAGAATGTATCGGGTATGTCTATCTCTGCATCTCGGGCATAAAGGGTAAAGGAGGCAGTACCGCTGTAACGCTCTTTTCCGTAAAGATTTTCGGAAACGGCGCGTATATCGTATTCACCGGGTATTACGGGGGTGGTATCGGTCCACGAATCACTACCGCTGACAGCGTATTCAAACCGTATATCCGTTAAAAATGCCTTTGCACTGAAATTCATTTCTTCGCCGTATATAAGGTCTGCACATTCAATATCCTGAGTAAAAATACCCATACAATATGTAAGACAGAAGAAAACTGCGGCAAGTGTAAGAAAAGCGGCAGCAAACGCTATTCTGTGCCTGCGGATAAACTTAATGATTTTTGCTACTTTTTGTATCTTGTTTTCGTATTGCTGGTATCGCCCTGCGGGATAAACAACGTATTCGCTTTTTACCGCTTGCGTATCTCTTTCGCTTGTCATCTCGTTTCCTCCTTTTTCTGTATGTGTGTTGAAAAAATCTTATTCGGCAGTTACGGTAAGAGTGCCGTAATCATAGGTTATCTTGTAATTAACGGTAACGTCAGTCTTTCTGCCATCCTCGTTACCGTATACGGTAAGATCCACTATATAGTTTTCGGTGTATCCGATATTAACTATGGAAGTAAAAGCCAACTGAAGCATATCTCCGTCGCACACACTGCCCTTGGTTATGGTATATTCTTTGCAAATAAGAGGTGCGCCGTCGTATTTTTTTGTTGCGCTTCCCGTTTGTATAGTTATCGGACGGGGAGTAACGGTCAACGTACCCGCATCCAGAACTATTTTGTATCTGTTCGTAATGTTGTGACCGTTTATATCGGTAATTTCAAAAACAATTTTGTTTTTGCTCTCACCCGCATTGGTTCTTTTGGGAAAGCTTACCGCTTTAATGTTTTCGCCTTCTACCAATGTGCCGTAAATAATCTTCCAATCTTGGTTGGATACAGGTGTTCCGTCATATTCTTTGGAAGCGCTTCCCGTGCTTATGTGCAAAACCAGAGGCTGTACGGCAAGTATTCCCGGCTCAATAATTATCTCATAAAGCTGGGTTACGTCCTCACCTTTTTTATCGTAAATTCTTACGTCCGCAAGATTTTCGTGGTCGCCCACTTCCGTTTCGCTTGTTATACAAGCAGCTTTTAAAGTGTGTCCTTTAAGCAGCTCTCCGCTTGTGTGCTGCCAAACGTTTGAGGATAAAGGCAGACCGTCATATTGCTTTTGAGCAGATCCGGTGGCTATAGTAACAGGAATAGGAAGCACGAAAAGGGTGCCCAACCGCTCGGAAACGGTGTATTGCGCTGTAACGTCAGCGCCGTTTTCATCTATAATGCTGTATGAAGGAAGTATGTTTTGTTCGCCCGGCAGGGTAATGCTGGTAACGGAATCGCATACAAGGGTGTGACCTTCCACAAAAGAACCGCCCGTAACGGTTATGGTGTCCGAAACCAAAGGAGTGCCGTCATAACGCTTTTCTTTGCTTTGGCTGTATACTATCAGCCGTCTTTGCTTTATGGTTATTTTACCGTAATCCTCGTTTATTCGGTACATGTCCGTAACGTCGGCGCCCACAGCGTCCAGTATTACGAATTCGGGTATGTTTTCGTATTCACCTGCGTTGGTCTGCTTGCATTCGGCTGTAACTACTATATGGTGCCCGTCAAGAAGATGTCCGCGGGTAACAAAGGGCGCCCCTCCGAACACGGGCTTGGCGTTATAGGTCGTAGTAACGTCATTCGTGCTTACCGTAAGCAACTGCTTTCTGGGAAAAATTATTCCAAGGGAGCTCATTATCAGTAATATGCCCACCAGTACAGCAGAGGTAACGGCAAGTATTCCCGCAACATATGAGGTTATTTTTACCGCTTTTCTTTTGTTGTTCATTTTTTGCCTCCCATAAATAAGGCTGCTTTTAAATCCTAAAGGCTTAATATCCTTTTTGCATTTTTTCTATGTATTGTCTGCTTTGAAGCATTGCTTCTTCTCCAAACAATTCGTCAAGTAAACTTAAAAGATTATCACTTTCGCTTTTAACAAAAGCAGGGCTCAACTGCTCCAATTTACGGAGTATCTTTCTCGCCAGAATATCGTCCAAAGCTTCGGTCTCCGTTCCTCCGCAGGCTAACATAACAGGCACGTAAGCCTCTATCTGCCTCATAATTCTGTTGCCGAAGGATACTCTGAACACTTCGGAAAGATATTCGTCCAGCCTTTTAAGTTTTTCCTTGCTTTCGCTTGAAAGAGTGTACTTTCCCTTTGCTTTCTCAAATAATTGAGCCAAGGCTTCATAGGAAATATGGCAGGGTGAGGGAGTATCGCATACGAAAGGAGTACACTTTCTGTCAAGATCAATAACCGCGGCCCTGTCGTATACCTTGTCGGATATGGCAAAGGTTGAATCATCGTTGTTGGCAGTACCCACAAACCACATGTTTACGGGCAGTAACAGCTTTCCGTTTACAAGACGGGCGGGATCGTTTTTCCAGGTATCGGAAACAACGTCAAGATATCTTTTGCTTGTATCGGGAAGCTCAAGGAGAGAAAGAAATTCCGCAAAATAATATTCTATTCTGGAAATGTTTACTTCGTCCAAAACAGTAATATATACGTCGCCTTTCCCACCCGCTTCGTAAAGCTTGCACAGCATGGTGGTTTCGTTGAACTTTTTGGTAAATTCGTTGAAATACCCGATCATATCGGATCTTTCTTTCCACATAGGCTGAATGGGAACAACAGTGGAGGAATTGCCGAAGAATTCTCCCGCCGCATAAGCGAGTGATGTCTTTCCGGTACCCGACATGCCGCGGAGAATAATAAGCTTGGAAATTCCCATTCCCGCGATAAAACGGCGGATATCCGATATATCGTAATACAGCCCCAGCTTTCCTGCCGCATATTCGCGGAATTTTTCGCAAAGCTCGTCAAGCTCACAGGTGTCGTAGGGGACATCGGCGGTACTTTTGCTTAGCTCCTCGTCTATTCTTGCCAGCTGGGAAAAACGGGAAGCGCTTGTATCCGCAACGGTTTTCTCTGCACCTACTGCTCCGGCTTCGCCGTATGGCGAATTACTTCGAATGTTCTCCGCATCCTTGCGCATCATATGCAAAGCGATCAGTACAGCACCCGATATTACCGCAACAAGGAACATAAGTATTGCCAGATACATCCCGATAGCATAAGGAGTAGAGAAAAAATCAAAAAGGGAAGACCCCGCAGACATTTGCGGGATATAACAAAAAGTATATATACAGGACATAATTTCGTTCATAAACCCATCTCCTTTTTACGAAAAAAAGTATTATTCACCTTTATATGTGTATTATATCATAATGAATTAATAGATTCAACATCACTTCTGTCAAAAATGACTAAATCTCACATCAAAAAACACAAAAAACGGTAATATTTTACAAACTGTTCATATAATAATACTTTTCAAAACCGTTTTCGGTTACATCAGATTAAAAAATTCCCCCAAGAAACTGCAAAGCTTCTCGGGGGAAAGGTTTATTCTACTGTTATTTCTGCCGTGCAGATTTCAGATTCACCGAATCCTGTGTTATAAGTGTAAGTAAAGGTTACTTCTCCCGTAAAATCTTTTTCGGGGAAGTAAGTGAAGGTTCCGTCGTTTGCCAAAGATATGGTGCCGTTTTCGGGCATAGAAACTATATCAAAGGTGTATTGGGAAGGAACGTCGGTCATTATCTGTCCGAATATAATCTCGTTCTTTCCGCCATTTACCGAAACATCTTCCAGTGCTTCGGGATGGACGGATAATGTGCCTTTTATAAACTGGTAAGTATAATCATAGATCAACCGCATTTTTCCGCCTGCTGTTGCCGCATCGTAATAGCAGTATATTTCCTGATAATACATGTGAACGCAGTTTTCCAGGTATCCGTATTTTGCGCCGCCTGCCAGATACTCCAGGTATCTTCTGTAAAGATTAGCATTGTTAAACGTAGCGGATGCGATTTCTATCTCGATTCCCATTCCGTAATATTTTGCCATATTGGCGGCATATTCGAGTCTGCTTTCGAGTACTTCTTCCTTAAATACGTATCCGGGCTGCATACAAGCAACGTCGAAACCGAAATCTTGCCAGGAATCCACGCCGGATGCACAGAACCAAGGAATCCAAATGAAGTCCAGACCCTTTTCGTGAACCATATCGCTCACTGCCATTACAAGCTCGGGTTCATTTTCCTTGGGGTATACGCCCTCGTCAAACCAGTAATATCCAATGAGCTCAATGTTTTTGAAATTATACTTGTTGTAATTTTCTTCAAACAGGATTATTTGTTCTTCGACAGACTTTATCTTGTCCTCTAATTTCAGTTCTGCGGGAGGCATATACAGAGCTACGGTCAGACCGTATTTAAAGCTGTCGTCAAGACTTAATGCCGATTTTACCTGACCTGCCGCTTCTTCCAAAGCGAGTATGTTTTTGCCTTCCGTAAACAGATCGTCGACTATCCATTGTATATCACTTTCCTTGTACCCTTGAGAAGGTGAGTTTCCGGAAGGAAAGCCGCCGCTGTTAAGGAACAAAAAGCTATCAGACATAGTATCGGTAATATTTTTATCGGTATCAACGTATCCCAGATAGGGAATAAGCTTTTCTACGTCGAATCCGTTAAGCCTGGGACCGTGATACAGCAGGCAAAGGTCCTTTGCGCCGTTTAACAGGTCTTTGGACGGCTCCTTGTATCCGATAACGCTTTCCTCGCGGGTCTTAAGTCCGCTGTTATTAAGCCTGGGTGCACCGCCCGTCGCCGTGGTGCCGAAAGCCTCAAGCTCGCTTATTCCCAGCCAGCCACAGGACAGAAGCGAGAAACAAATATACCTTGCTTGCACCGCCGATTTCATTTCAAAGGATGCGGATACCAGTGTGTTATCGCTGATGGGCTCAACCTTCATTGTTCCCGCATTGTACCATGTTTTCGCATCATCGGACAAGAACACTGCTACCTTGAAGGGCGCCTGAACCCCCCAGGGAATACGGTGGGTAAACTGTGCCGTAAATGATTTTACAGCTGCCATATCACCCAGATCATAATATATTTCGATAGGGGCCGATGCACTTTGGAATTTAAAGAATTGTCCGTTGTGAATTTCGTTGCTTGTGGCCTTTTTTCCGTCAGTTATAACGGGGGAGTTAGGCTTGGACACATCTCCGGAAACGCCGGTTATGTGCTCGGGAATGAATATTTGCTGTATGTTACCTTGTATCAGATTCACGGTTTCATAAGAAATCTTTTCCCATTTTTTGGTTTCTGTTTCGAATACCAGAGGATCAAAGAAAGAGCCGGTTTCGATAACTCCGGTGTTGGCATATACAGCCGCTTCTTCAATAATATACTTTTTGGTATCGGTAGCTTCAAGAGTAAATCTTACGTATCTGCCCGATGCGCATTTATCAAGCACCAGAGGGAATTCGTATATGCTTTGTCCCGAATATACACCGTAAATTCTGCCTATATCGGTGAAATCGGTGTTATTGTCACTCACTGCATAAGTTACTGCAACGGGCATATACCGTTTTGTGGCATTGTTGGCATAGCAGGTGAGGCGAAATTCGCTCATATCCTCACGTTTTTCTCCCAGGTCAACAGTTATTGCAACAGCATCGCCGCCATCAAATCCTACCCATTTTCCCAACTCGTACACTCCGGTTATGTTACCATCGGTAAGATATTTGCCGTTATCTGCAAATCCACTTGCGGTTTCTGCCGAAAGTGTGTACTTGCAGCCCTTGCTCACAAGCTGTAATGCCAGCTCTTTGTCGGGTGCTTCGCCGCCCTCGTATTTTACGGTTCCGAGATTATCATAAGCCGCTTTTACGGCATCACGGAATATTTCGTCAGGGCTTTGCTTTTTCATTTCGTCGGATATTACGGATATTTCATCCAGGAAGATCCAGGTGTTCAGCTTTGAAATTTCTAATCTTATGTAACGAGCTCTTATATAGTATTCGGATGTGAATACGGCTTCAAGGCGGTCGCCGTCAACGTATTCGGGTATGGTCATTTCACCCGCATCCGTATACTTTCTTCCGTCCTTTGAAATCTTTATTTTAACTCCGGAAGGAGGAGCGATTCCCGCATTGGTAGTGGAAAGATAACCCATCCTCACTTCGTATATTTTTGTGTGAATCTTGCCAAGATCCAGAGTTATGGTAAGCGTTCCGCCCGGATAACCTACATAATTCACGTCATTATATTCAGCGCTTCCCGCAGGACCGGTTATGTTGTCGGTAAGTTCTATACCGTATGAGTCAGGGTACTTTTCACCCGCTTCTATGGAAGTAGTGTAAGGCTTACCCGTGCTTATTACGGTGGAAAACTCGGGCTCTGTTACAGGATCCCCCTTGTCTTCCTGCACTTCGCTTTCCGTTTCGGAAATGTTTACGCTTGTATCGGAATTATCCGAATCCGGCGTTACACATCCCGCAAATACGGGCAGTAACATCGCCGCGATAATAAGCAGAGTGAATATCTGCTGTGCTCTTTTTGACATATCGTCGCCTCCGTATGTGTATTAAATTCAGTTTACCATATTTTTCGATATTATTCAATAGTTATATAGAAAATAAGACGGTTTTAAAACAAACCGTCTTATCTGTTTTTGGTTATATTTTTATCCCAGCAAAGTATCTGTTATAAGCATTACGCAAAAGCCGACAAGCAGGGAATAGGTGGCGCCTCTTTGATGTCCGTGAGCGTGGGTTTCGGGGATCATTTCATCGCTTATAACGTAAAGCATGGTTCCTCCCGCAAACGCAAGGGCAAAGGGAAGTATTACAGAAGCAATACTTACCGCAAAATATCCGATAAGGGTGCCGATTACCTCTACCACTCCGGTAGCCATAGCGCACAGGAAAGTCTTTTTCGGGGATACGCCTGCAGCAAGCATAGGGCCGATAATTACCATACCCTCGGGGATATTCTGCAAAGCGATTCCCCCTGCGATAATAAGCGCTTGGGAAGTATCGCCCGAACCGAATCCCACACCTGCCGCAATTCCTTCGGGCAGGTTATGTATGGCGATAGCGGCGACAAACAGCAATACCTTGCTTAAATTTGCGTTGCTGTGTTGTTCTGAATCCGGGCCAACAAGACGGTGTAGGTGAGGCACCAGCTTATCAATAAGATTAAGGCATAAAGCGCCTGCAAACACGCCCGCCACCGTGACGATAAGTCCGTATTTTCCGCCGTAATCCAGAGAGGGGAGTATAAGCCCCAGCACGGCGGCGGCAAGCATTACTCCTGCCGCAAAGGACAGCACGATATCCGAAAACTTGTGGGATATTTTTTTAAACACAAATCCGATCACGGAACCGAATATGGTTGCGCCGCCCACACCCAGCGCCGTTAATAATACCATTTCCATATAGTTTTTCTCACGTTATCTAAAAAGTACCGGCTGTGTTGTACCGCCGGTACTTTTATGTTTCTTGATGTGTTTTTTGTGAATTTACACTTTTTCGTGTCCCATCATGATTTCGGAGATAATATCCAAAACCTTTTGGTGGCATCCGCCGCATCCCGTGGAACAATGAGTAACCTGTTGAACGGAATTAAACGCTTCAAGTACATTTTCAAATTTATTGTTGTTTCCAAGTGCATTCGCTATATCGGCATAGCTTACCTGTTTGCAATTGCACACTACATAATTTTCTCTCATAATCATTCAGCACTGAAGTTATCTTTGCCAACACCGCAAACGGCGCATTCAAAGTCTTCGGGAAGGTCTTCAAATTTGGTGCCGGGAGCAATGCCTCTGTCAGGATCGCCCAAAGCTTCGTCATAGGTAAAACCGCAAATTTCACATACGTATTTCATATTATTTTCCTCCGTTCAATATCGATGTATTTATTATTCAACGTCTGCTTTCCACAAACCGTGGAGGTTGCAGTAAGCGTAAACAGCTACAGGCTTTTCGTCTGCAACGGCAAAGGTTACTTCGGGCTTTTCGCCGGGGTTAAGGCACTTTCTTTGTCCGCCCTTGTCGGTCTGGAGATATACCCAGGTAATACTGTGTTCTTCGGTCATGGGGTGCTCAACGCTGCCAACGGAAACCTTAACGGTATTGCCCTCAACGTTAACTACGGGAATATGCTTTTCTCTGCTTGCTTCAACAGTACCTGCTTCAATAAGAGTCATTTTCTGACCGCAGCAAACTACGGGTACGCCGGATGAGTGGATCATACCGACAATGTTTCCGCAATGCTCGCAAATGTAAAATCTTGTTTCGTTACACATAAAATTAATCCTCCGTGTGTTTTGTTTTTATTTTTAAAATTTATTTTATTTCTTCAAAATCGCTTGCGCCGTGCTTGCACAAGGGGCAAACAATATCTTCGGGCAGTGTGTCGCCCTCGTAGATCCAGCCGCATATCTTGCATACGTAGCCTTTCTTGCCTTCTGTTTGGGGCTTGGGCTTTACGTTGTCCTGATAATAGGTGTAGGTCATGGTGTTTTTATCGGATATTACTCTGGATTCGGTTATAGAGCATATAAACATTCCGTGAGTATCCAGATCCACGTACTGTTCTACCTTGAGGGACATAAAGGAATTTATATATCTGGGCAGAAATGCCAAACCGTTATCAGATCTTAAAGGAGTAATGTTTGCGAATTTATCTGCGTTTCTTCCGCTTACAAATCCAAAGGTTTCGAATACGGAAAAAGGCGCTTCTTCGGAAAGGCAGTTAATATTCATCTTTCCCGTCTGCTTTATAACGTGGTGGGAATAAGAATCTTTGTTGATGGTTACCGCAATTCTGTTGGGGGTGTTTGTAACCTGAGTCACGGTGTTTACTATAAGTCCGTTATCCTTCTTTCCGTCATTGGAGGTAACAACGTACAGACCGTAGCCGATCTTGAACAGTGCGGTAAGATCGTTTTTGTTTGCGGTGGAATCCTGCAAAGCAAGATATTCTTTGCACAGTTCGTCTGTCAGATTGTCAAGCTGTAAGGTGCTTTCGTCATTAAGCGCAGAAAGTATCTTTACGGTGTTTTCCGCAAAGGATAAATTCTTGCTTTTTGCAAGCATATCCTTCATAACCTTTGCCGCCAAGGGCGCCCAGGATCCGTTTTCTATAAATGCCACGGTGCGGTTTTGGAAGACGCGCTCGGTAAGATGGTTTATAAACTCGCGCATATAGGGGAATATTTCTGCGTTGTAGGTGGTGGTTGCAAGAACGATTTTACTGTATCTGAACGCATCCTCAACAGCCTCTGCCATATCACAGCGGGCAAGGTCGTTTACCACAACCTTGGGGCATCCTCTTTGCTTCAGCTTTTCCGCAAGAAGCATTACCGCCTTTTTTGTGTTTCCGTAAACAGATGTGTACGCAATAACTATGCCCTCTTCCTCGGGACGGTAGCTTGACCAGGTATCGTAAAGGTTTATATAATAACCGAGATTTTCCGTAAGCACGGGACCGTGTAAAGGACAGATTATCTGTATATCAAGACCGGCAGCCTTTTTGAGCAGATTTTGCACCTGTGCGCCGTATTTGCCCACTATGCCGATATAGTATCTTCTCGCCTCGCACGCCCAGTCTTCCTGTGTATCCAATGCGCCGAATTTACCAAACCCGTCTGCGGAAAAGAGCACCTTATCCGTGCTGTCGTAGGTTACGATAACCTCGGGCCAATGAACCATGGGTGCTGCAACGAAATTAAGAATATGCTTGCCCAGAGAAAGGGTGTCGCCTTCTCCCACAACTACCTGCTTTTCCGCAAAATCCGTACCGAAAAAGTTTTTCATCATAGCGAACGCCTTTGCGGAAGAAACTATTTTTGCATTGGGGTAGGTTTTTATGAAGTTTACTATATTGGCGGAATGGTCGGGCTCCATATGTTGTATTACAAGGTAATCCGGTGATCTGCCTTCCAGTACGTTTTGCAGGTTATCCAGCCATTCGTGGGTGAAGTTTGCGTCTACCGTGTCCATAACGGCAATCTTTTCGTCCAGTATAACGTATGAATTATAAGAAATTCCGTTGGGCACAACGTACTGTCCTTCAAAAAGATCAACTTTTTTATCGTTAACTCCTATATATTTTATATCGCTTGTTATTTTCATCTACGCACCTCTTTTGTTTATATGTATTGATTATACCACCGTCTGATTTAAATTTCAATAAGCGGTTACAGAATTTTTCCGTCTGTGGAAATTGTTACTACCTGTAAAGGTATATGTTTTCCGCTAAATGCGATTGCCCGTTTCACTGCATTTTCCAATCCGCCGCAGCAGGGCACTTCCATACGTACCGCAGTAACGCTTTTTATATTGTTCTCTGCAATTATCTGTGTAATCTTTTTGGAATAGTCCTCGTTATCAAGCTTGGGACAGCCGATAAGCGTTATGTGGTTTTTAATAAACTCTTCGTGGAAATTACCGTATGCAAAGGCGGTGCAATCTGCCGCAACGAGTAAATCCGCATTCTCAAAATAAGGAGCGTTTACCGGCACTAATTTTATCTGGCAGGGCCATTGTGAAAGCCTGCTTGTAACGTTAATTTTCTTTACGGGCTCGGGGTCTCTCTTTATCGCCTTTGCAGTAGCTCCGGGGCATTCGCAGGCCAGTTTGTTTTGTGCTTTTTTCATTTTTGCCAAAAGTACAGCCTTTTCGTCATAAGCCGGAGCTTCCCGCACTTCAAAACTTATGGCGTCCGTGGGGCAGGCGGGGAGGCAATCTCCCAATCCGTCGCAGTAATCTTCTCTCATAAGCTTTGCCACACCGTTTACCATTCCTATGGCACCTTCGTGGCAGGCAGCAGCGCAAGCACCGCAGCCGTTACATTTGTTTTCATCAATTTTAATTATTTTTCTTAACATTTTATTGCCCCCTTGTTTTTACAAGTGTATTGTAGTATAATGTGGCAAATAAATCTGTTGAAATTTCAACGAAACGAGTGTAAAAATGGAAAAATATTTAAAAATTTTAAAAAAATGTTCCCTTTTTTACGGAATAAGCGATGATAATCTTTTAAAAATGCTCACTTGCCTCGGTGCAAAGATAATAAACTTTGATAAAAAATATACCATATTCGCAGAAGGTACTACCGCCAAATATATAGGTATAATGCTTTCCGGCACGGCTCATACCGTGCAAATGGATTATTTCGGAAACCGAAGCGTGCTGTCTGTTATAAAACCTACCCATATTTTCGGCGAAGCCTTTGCCTGCGCAGAGGCGGAAAACGTGCCCGTGTCTGTCATAGCCTCCGAGCCTTGCGAGGTAATGCTTATAGACTGCGGACATATTCTTCATACCTGCTCAAACAATTGCGGCTTTCATCAACAGCTTATTTTCAATCTTATGAAGGATCTTGCCACCAAGAATATTATGTTCCATCAAAAGATAGAAATTACATCAAAACGCACAACAAGAGAAAAACTTTTGGCATATCTTCTTTTCCGCGCAAAAGAACAAGGGGCGGATAGCTTTGATATCCCCTTTGACAGACAAGCCCTTGCAGATTATCTGGAGGTGGACCGAAGCGGACTTTCTGCGGAAATAAGCAAGCTGTGCCGAGAGGGAATTCTGGAATGCCGTAAAAACCACTTTGAATTCTTAAACAAACCGTAATGATATGATAAAAAAACCACAGATGTGATCTGTGGTTTTTGTATTTATTTAATTACTTCGATCTCGGTCACTCCGTAATATTCAAACAGCTCTACCGCCTTTTCGTCTATTTCCTCTCCGCTTATCACAATAGGTATTGCGGGTGGGCAGGAAACGGTGGGGGAGGCACATATACGGTGTAATGAATCCTTTGTTTTTACAATTTCTTTTTCCCCAAGCATCGCTTTTCGGGGTGTGGTTACTACCTTGGGAATAAATGGCGGGGTAGGAACAGGCTCCATTTTTATCATTTTAACTCTTTCGATTAAAACCAAAGCGGAAACAAGATGTTCTATATCCTCTTTTTCGTTTTGAGGAGTTACCATGAACACAATGTGCTTTTGATCTGCGTATTCGCAGTAGATTTCCTTTTCCCGAAGTATCTCTTCGATTTCAAATCCCGTATAACCGTAATCAGCAGTACAAATGGTAATTTTTGTTTTTTCCGTACCGATAATACGGTATCCCCCTTTGCAAAGCCGCTTTTTTGCTTTTTCGGTAAGCTTTACCGTTTCTTTTAATTCTTTGCGGTAATCACTTTCAAGATAAGAGTTACACTCATCAAGTGAAGATAATATAAGGTAAGAAGGACTTGTGGAAGCAAACAGGGAAAGAGCGTTTTGCGCATTTGCTGCGTATTTTTTGCCCTTTTCCGATATATGCAGGTATGCTCCTCCCGTAAGCACGGGCAGGGTTTTGTGGGCGGAATCACAGCACATATCCGCACCCAGCTGCAAAGGATGCTCGCTTTCTTCCAAAAATGCGGTGTAGGCGCCGTGGGCGTTATCCACTAAAAGCGGCACTCCGTACGCATCACACACCTTGCTTATTCCCGCGATATCGGTCTGAACTCCCAAATAATCCGGAGAAGTTATGTAAACGGCGCAAGGAAGCTCATCACACTTTTTCAAAGCGTTTTCTACGTTATTCGGGGTTATTTCGCAGGTGCAAATGTCATAAAACGTATTTGGATATATCCACTCAGGAATTATGTCAAGTAGAGCGCAACCGTATATAAACGCCTTGTGAGCGTTTCTGCCCGCAAGAATACGTTTTTGTTCTTTGCCTGCGGTTACCAAAGCCAGCATGGCTTTTATTGCAAGGGTAGAACCTTCCGCAGAATAGAAGGTGCGGTAAGCGCCAAAAAGCTCTGCGGCGTTTTTTTGGCTTTCTGCTATAATTCCCTTGGAGGAATACAGCACGTCCGCCCCGTGAATTTCGGTAATATCGCCGCCGTATTTTTTACCTTTGTGTCCCGGCATATGAAGCCTTATGGCTTTTTTGCTTTCGTATTCTTTTATAAAATCCGAAATAGGTGTTTTCATTTTAGTTTTCTTCAGATTCGGCTACCTGCATCATAACAGCGCATTCGATACGCTTTTTGAACAGCTCACAGCCGTATTCGTATATACCGTTAATATCCCCGGTTGCATGGTATGCATTTGCCGCGCATCCGCCGGAGCAATACAGCTTTGCCCAGCAATCCTTGCATTCCTTGCGGGCGTAAGCGTTGCATTTTCTGAACTTATCCTGCGCTTCGGTATTTTTAACTCCGTTCCAGATATCGCCCAGACTGTATTTTTCGTCTCCCACGAACTGGTGGCAGGGGAACAATTCTCCCCAAGGAGTAACAGCCATATATTCCGTACCGCTTCCGCAGCCGGTAATGCGCTTGTAAATGCAGGGACCGTTTTTAAGGTCAAGCATATAGTGGTAGAAGGTAAAGGGTCTGCCTTCCTTTTTGCGCTTTATCATTTCCTTTGCGAGAATTTCATACTGCTCCTTTACCTTGGGCAGGTCTTCTTGGGTAAGTGCGCAGGGATCATCGGGAGAGCAAACAACGGGTTCCATGCTCAGCTCGGTGAATCCAAGGTCAGCCATATGGAAAATATCCTTGGTAAAATCAACGTTATGATGGGTGAAGGTGCCGCGCATATAATAGTCTTTGCCGTTTCTGCTGTCTACAAGACGCTTGAACAGGGGAACTATCTTTTCGTAGCTTCCTTTACCTGCGTAGTCAACTCGGAACTTATCGTGTACTTCCTTGCGTCCGTCAAGACTGAGTACCACGTTGCTCATTTCTTTGTTAAGAAATTCGATGATCTCATCATCAATAAGCATACCGTTGGTGGTAAGGGTAAAACGGAAATTCTTTCCCGCTTCCTTTTCCACACTTCTTGCGTATGCAACAAGCTGTTTTACCACGTCCCAGTTCATTAAAGGCTCGCCACCGAAGAAATCCACTTCAAGATTTCTTCTTGTACCGGAATTCGCAATAAGAAAATCAAACGCCTGCTTGCCCACCTCAAAGGACATAAGCGCTCTGTCACCCTGATACTTGCCTTGGCTTGCAAAGCAATAAGAGCAGTTCAGGTTGCAGGTGTGTGCAACGTGAAGACACAAAGCTTTTATAACGTTTGTGTTGTTTTTATATTCGTAAGCCAAGTTTTCGTATTTATCTTCGGAAAACAGCTTGCCTGCCTGCTCCAGATATTTTATATCTTCAAGACATTCGGTAACGTCATTTTCGGTAATATCGGAATATTTTGCGGTTACGGCGCTTATAATCTCTTGTTCGGAGCTGTTTTTGTAGGCTTCTATAATATCGTATGCCACGTCGTCCACGGTATGTACGGAGCCGCTGCAGGTGTCAAGCACTATGTTGTATCCGTTAAGTTTATACTGATGTACCATTTTTGTTTTTTCTCCGTTTAATCAAAAAATATGTAAACAACACAAACGCTGCCCTTTTTAGGCAGCGTTTATGAAAACATTTAAAAACTTATTTCTTGGTGTTTTCGCACTTCTGGTTAGCAACGCCGCAAGAGGTTTTGCAAGCGGACTGGCAAGAAGTCTGGCATTCGCCGCAACCGCCGTTCTTAACGGTTTCGGTAATATTCTTGGTTTCGATAGTCTTGATTCTGCTCATTTTAAAGCTCCTCCTGAAATATAACTATTTACATTTACAGATTTTATCACACGAAACTGTTTATGTCAATAAATTTTTTGCATTTTTCCCGTTTTCCTGCGTTTTTTAAGTTGCTTTTTTAAATAAAGACGTTATAATGTATATGTAAATATAAGTAACAGGCGGTAAGTATATGAAACGTGCAACCGGTATATCCACATCCTTCGATTATTTAAACAGAGAAACATTTCGCGAATATTCCAAAGCAGGCGTTACTGCATTTGAATTGAGTGTTCAGTTAAATCATCACGATCTTATAGATCTCGGGGAAATATCAAAAGCCGCAAGAGAAGAAGGGGTGGATACATGGTCGTTCCATCTGCCCTTTTATCCCTTCGAGATAATTGACCCCGCATCTCTTGATTCATCCGTCCGCAAAAATACGGTGGAGCGTTTGTCCGAGCTTATAAAGAGAGCCGCATCTCACGGATTTAAGCACGCTGTCATTCACCCTTCCGGTGAGCCTATATCCGATACCGACCGTGCCGCTTCTGTGGAATACGCCAAGGAAAGTCTGTATTCTCTCGCCTGCACCGCAAGTGAAAGCGGAATCGTTCTGGCGGTGGAGGATCTTCCCCGTACCTGCCTGGGCAACTGCTCTCGTGAGCTTTCGGAGCTTATCTCCGTTCACCCCGACCTTCGTGTGTGCTTTGACGTAAATCATCTTCTCTTTGAGCCTCACGCCGAATTCTTAAAAGTCTTGGGCGGCAAGATCGCCACGGTACATATTTCCGATTACGACTTTGTAAACGAGCGCCATTGGCTCCCTCTTGAGGGAAATATAGATTGGGCGGAATTAATGAAAGGACTTGATGATATCGGCTATAACGGAGTGTTTATGTATGAGGTACCCCGCACCGCCGCAAATATCACCCGCGAAGCACCTCTCGTCCCCGCAGACTATGTGAATAATCATAATAAGTTACTTGAAATAAACAAAGCGTGAGAAGTTTTTCTCACGCTTTTTTATTGGGTAATTAACGTTATTTATCTTTGGCGAAGTTCCAAGACGATACACACATCTCATCAAGTGTTTTCGTCGCTTTCCAACCCAGCTCCTTTTCCGCCGCCGAGGGGTCGGAATAGCAGGTTGCGATATCACCGGGACGGCGGGGGCAATCAAGAGTTTTTATCTTAATGCCGCTTGCTTTTTCAAAAGCGTTTATAATATCTAAAACAGAATATCCCGTTCCGGTGCCAAGGTTATATTCCTTTGCACCTGCCTTTGCGGCGCGGAGCGCCTTTATGTGTCCTTCCGCCAGGTCAACCACGTGTATGTAATCTCTTACTCCCGTTCCGTCGGGGGTGGGGTAGTCCTTGCCGAATACGGTAATAGCTTCTGCCTCTCCCTTTGCCACACGGATAATACGGGGCATAAGGTTGTTGGGAATGCCGTTGGGCTTTTCGCCTATCAATCCGCTTTCGTGGGCGCCGATAGGGTTAAAATATCTTAGCAGAGTTGCTGAAAATTCAGGGTCGGAAACGCATACGTCCCGAAGTATCATTTCTACCATATATTTGGTGTTGCCGTAAGGATTTGTGGGGTGAAGCGAGCAATCCTCGGTTATGGGCACTCTGTCGGGATCGCCGTAAACCGTTGCGGAGGAGGAGAATACTATCTTTTTCACTCCGTGCTCCAGCATGGACTGTACCAGCGTAACCGTTCCGCCCACGTTGTTTTCGTAGTACATAAGAGGCTTTGCCACCGATTCACCTACGGCTTTAAGACCCGCAAAGTGTATAACCGCCTCTATCTCGTTTTCGGTAAATATCTTGTCAAGCCCGTCCTTATCACGAATATCGCATTCGTAAAATACAGGCTTTACTCCCGTTATTTTCTGAATATTGTCAAGGGCGCTTATATCGGAATTATACAAATTATCCACGATAACGGTGTCGTAACCGTTTTTAATAAGCTCTACAACCGTGTGGGACCCGATATATCCGCATCCGCCCGTTACTAAAATTGCCATAATTTATCATCTCCTATAGGGGTAGTATAACATATTTTTTTGTTTTTTCAAGTGGGTAGGACTGTTTGTACTTTTTTTCTTTTTGAAAACATATAGTGTTAAAAAAGAAAAAAGGAGTTTTCAATGGAATCGGATATCCTTTGCAGGGCATGCCGTTTGGGAGAATACATACTTGAAACCGGTTGCACAGTCCGTGCTACGGCGGCGAAATACGGTATAAGCAAAAGCACCGTCCACAAGGACGTAAGCCTTCGGCTCAAAAAAAGTGATCCCGCCTTGTATGCCGAAGTAAGCAAGGTGCTGGAGAAAAACCGTCTCGAGCGTCACATACGCGGCGGAGACGCAACACGGCGCAAATATCTCGCCGAAAAACAGTTGACAAAATCACACGGATAATGTAAAATAAACGTGATAAAATGTGGAAAAGAGGTTGGCTTTGTATGGCAAGCAAGCGTATACTTACCGTCGGTACTGCGAATCTGGATTTTTTGATCAAGACACCCTACGTACCCTCCCGCGGTGAAACCATGATAAGCGAAGGTGAATACGCCTACGTTCCCGGCGGAAAGGGCGCAAATTCCGCTGTCGCCGCCGCAAGGTTGGGAAGCGAAGTTGTGTTCTGCACCCGTGTGGGTGACGATGCTTACGGAGACCGCCTTTTGCGCATTTACGCCGAAAACGGTGTTGACCCCCGTTATATAAAGGTTGACCGTGCAGAGCAGACGGGACTTGCCGTCGTTATGCTGGAAAGAAGCGGGGATAACCGTATTATCGTGTTCCCGGGCGCAAACAAAAACATTAACGATACGGATATAGAAAATGCGTTTTTAAGCTATCCCGATGCGGTGCTCACCCAGTTTGAGTGCGGTGTAAAGCAGGTTATAACCACCGCCCGTCTGGCAGAGGAGCAGTCGCTTCCTCTGTTTGTGGATGCAGGCCCCGCCATACCTGATTTTCCCCTTTCCAAATTGGGTAAGGTAGAGGTGTTCTCCCCCAATGAAACCGAAACGGCTGTGCTTACGGGCATTCGTCCCAACACACCTGATGATTGCCTGCGCGCTTCCATAGCGCTTTGCAACAAGGTGGATATAAAGTACGTGGTACTTAAATTAGGTGATCGCGGCGCGTTTATATATGACGGAAAATACTGCGATATAGTGGAAGGCTATGAAGTAAACGCTATCGATACCACCGCCGCAGGCGATGCTTTTACAGCGGCGCTTACCGTCGAATATATGCGTGGCAAGGATATTTATTCCGCCGTTAAATACGCAAACGCCGTAGGTGCTTTGACCACTACCAAGGTGGGCGCTCTTAATTCTCTTCCCAGAGAAGCGGATGTAAAAAAATTTCTTGCAGAAATCGAACAATAATAAGTAAAACGGGAAAGCAATAGGCTTTCCCGCTTTTTATCGGGGTCCCCGAGAAGCCACAAGGCTTCTTGGGGTGATTAATGTTTTAGGGGTGATTATTTTTTGTTGCAGCCGTTGTTACAGCCGTTGTTATTACAGCAATTCATATTATGAGGGTCGCTTACGGGCATAAAAGAATCGCAGGGGAAGTTCATTTTTTCGAATATGCTGCAGGGGTCGCCGTTTGCAACGGGAGTGGAATCTCTTTCGGGAAGCACAAGCTGTGCCGCAGGTAACATAAGCTGTACCTGTCTTTCCATTCGTATTACAGAGAATACGCCCAGAGAAACGTATACGCTCTGCGTGCCGACACCTTCCTTGAAGCAACCGTTGAAGCGCTGTCTTATTATCTGGGGAATGCAATCGCAGGGCAGACAGCAATGTCCGAAAGGACGGCATTTTTCCACAAGCTTGGTATCAAGGCTTATGGGGTGGGCAACCTCAACCACAACAGTGGGAAGAGCGCATTCGGTATGGCATCCCATACAATCGGGATTGGTGCAGAAATCGTTGTTGGCAGGGTCGGATTTGAATACGGAAACGTCCTTTTCACTGCCGAAGAGTATAATTTTTTTATCGTAAGCGGCAACACCTTCCACTTCTACGGATCTGCCGTTACCTACGCAGACCTCCAATTTCACACAGAAGTAATATCTTACGGTTACGTGGTAAAAACCGCAATTAAAGGGTATTTCTTCCACGGTTATGCTTGTGGATATAACATCCACGCATTTGGTTCTTACCGCCGTTGCATGATCTATAATGTCCTGCACCGTGTCGGTAAACTGAACCTTAAGGTCCTCAAGGCAGTCTTTATCACGTGCGGAATCAAATATTCTGTTTACGCTTATACAAACCTGCTCGCTTTGGCGTACACTGGGGTTGTTTCTTTCAATCATTATTATTCCTCCCAAAAAATTTGAATATCTGTTACCATAGTATGCAAAGTCGAAAAAACGTGTTACGTATAAGTTGCAAAAAATGTAGTTTTATGTTATTCTTTTTTTATATACGGGAGGTGGCTGTAATGAAAAAGAAATTTTTGTTTGTACTTTGTATGTTTATTTTTGCCGTTTTTCTATGCGCTTGCGGCAAAACCCAAGGGGATATTTCCGTTTCGATCGGCGGCGAAAACTATCTTTGTGCCTATAATACGGTTTCGGACAATGCTGTTTTTGACCGTGAATATGCACCCGAAGGAGTTAACACACCTGTATATAACGCACCTTCAGACGGATGCGTGCTTTTGTGGTATGCCAAGGGTGAAGAGATTGTAAAGGATTCATATACGGTTGTAAAAGGGGAAAAGTGTGTTATCCCCACCAACGGCTGCAGTATTTTTATTGAAAAAGCGTCTGCGGATAAGGATTTTACGGTAGACGGATATTCTCTGCCCGAATATATTGATATTTATGAAAACCCGTCCGTTACCGATGAAACGGGCATAACAGGCTTTTTGCTTTCTCATAAAGACCCCAAAAGCTTTGAAGGGGTTACAAACGCTTTCTTTTCTCCCTCCGCCTCCAACCGTACAGAGGTGCCGGAAGGCTTTTTGGCACTTACTTGCTCCCGCAACGTAAAGGGTGTTTTTTCAACTGTTGATTTTGACGTTAAGAAAACCGGCGAGAGGGATTTTACTCTCTTTATTTCCCAGCCCTATGCAAAGGGCTTTGCCGAAGCATTTATGAAAGGAAACGGGGGATATCTTATTAACAATACAGAAAAAATATCTTCCTACGGAAGCGGAATGTATGCGGTAATAGGGGATACACCTTTTAAAATAACCGCAATTAATCCCGAAAAATCCTCCGAAGGAATAGAGATATACGACGAAACCTACGGACTTAAGCTTTCTCCCGAAAGGGATTTTAAATTTTTGGATATCTTTGTGTTTGACGGAGTGGTGGCTTATATAAGCGCTCCCGATACCCGCACAATTCTCCCATATCCTTCCGGCTATGCTATATGCTTTAACGGAAAAGCCGCCGTAAACGCGGCAAAAAATATAAAGGTCGGCGACAGGGTGGAAAACATACTCTTTGAAGCGGTTACCACCCCACACGATTACGTTTTGTTAAACGGCAAAAATATTGTGGAAACGGTTTTCCGTAACGAAAACCGCACATCCTTTGCCACCGCCGTAGTGTATGACAGCGAATTTTTCTGGGACAGCACCCGTACCAATATCTGGGGCACCGAAGCGGCGTTTGATGCGGACGGAAGCTTTATTTCCGTTACACGCTTGGGTACCGAAGGAGAATCGGGCAACACTCCCATTCCGGGGGGCGGCTTTGTGCTTTCTTCGGGCAACGATCTGTATTCAAAATATATGCTCAAGCTAAAAGACGGAGATACCGCAGAGCGTATACAAAAAGACAGCGCATATTTTTACCGTGAGATACGTGGCGTTTCCTACGGCGAAAAGACAGATTCCCGTTACGTTACGGTATATAGCGGAATATCCCGCACCCCCAATTCGGAAAACACCCTTGAAATTTCCGTGGATAAAGACGGATATATCATCGCATCCTCTGCGGGAGGTAACACTCAGGTTCCTCAGGGAGGATACGTTATTTCCGCTTCCGATGATAAAAAGCAAGAAATATCCCGTTTTTATAAGATCGGTCAGCGTGTTATCTTTATGGAGGATAAATACTCTTTTGCTTTGTTCGGAGATGCCGATCTGGATACACGGGAATATGAATCACTTTTGGAAGACTGTGTAAACAGACTTGATGAATATGCGAAAAAACTCCTTTCCGTAGATTACGAATACGCATACGGTCTGGCAGAGGAGGCAAAGGCGCTTCTCCAAAAATCCGTGTCCGACCCCGCAAAGCTTTTTGAGGCAAAGAAAAAGCTTGATGAATTGAACAATATCAGCGTTCCTTCTTTGTTTGTTCAGGACCGCAGTGCGTGGGTCGTTCATTACGAAACCGACGTGCAGGATGTTACACATATTGTGGAATATGCTCATTCTTTGGGTATAAACCGCCTTATCGTGGCTCCTTTCAGAGATACCTACGCTTTGTATAATACACAAAATCCTCACCTTTCCCGTCATCCCGACATTTCGGATGGGGAAGATATGCTTAAAGCATACGTTGAAGAGTGTCATAAGCGTGGAATGCAAATATATTTTATGTACTGCTGCTTTACCACCGCTTACCCCTCCGAAGCTTATCCCGAGGAACATTACGTAAACTACTTCGGGGATAAACTGCTGTTATCCAAAACAGGCAGGGACGTTGCGTATTTTTACGATACCCCCAGTTACACCCTTAATCCTTACGATACTCAGGTGAGGGCGTGGACGCTGGACGTTATCCGTGAGGTATGCGAAAATTACGATATAGACGGTATTCAGCTGGATTATATCCGTTTTCCTCTGCCCACATATTACAGCGCGGACAGATACGAGGACCACGGATATAATAAAGATATAATCAATGCTTTTAAGGCAAAGTACAATACGGATGTAAACCCTGCGGATATGCCGATCACCCATGAACTGTGGGATGAATGGTGCGAATTCAGGTGTGATATAATTACCTCGTTTGCTTCCTCGGCATCCCGTCTTGTGAAGGATTACGGATTGACCTTCTCCTGCACCTGCTTTTCAGGGGATGCAGACCGTAAAAAGTACGTATTCCAGGACGTTTCTGCTTGGACAGAGCAGGGAAATATAGATGAAATATATCCGATGATCTATTCCGCTACGCTTGAAGACCAGATAAAATACGGCGACGAAATGAAGAGAATCGTGGGAGATAAGTGCGATATCATTCTCGGTATCGGCACTTATGACGGAGAAACGCCGGAAATCGTACGGGATCAGGTGTTGTATTCCGCCCAAATCGGCGCAGAGGGCAATTCCGTTTTCGCGCTGGAATATATTCAGAACTTCGGTTTTGATACAGTTTACGGCAAATCCCTTTACCGCAATCCCGCCGTTACTTCGGATATGTACGGCAAGACGGTGGAAGGATACAGCAAGGAGCTTTTATTCCTTTTGGAAAAGGTATACGGTTATCTTTTGAAAGAGGATTATGCAGATCTTTCGGATGCGGTAAAAGCGGTTTCGGATAAGTACGGGGATTTCGATCCTTCGGGTAGATCCGATGTGGAAAAAACCGAATATCTGCATGCTGTTATAACCGAACTCGAAAACCTTAAATCCCTTATGGATGCTTCAGACCCTGCGTACGAACACTTCTGCGGTAAGCTGGACAGTATCACCGCAACTCTTGACCGATTAAAAAAATAGTCATAAATAGTTTACAAGTTTATTATTTGCATTTTTTGGATTATTGTGGTACAATAGTAAACAGAAAATATACGGGAGGGCAAGTGCGTGTTTAAAAGCATCTTTACCAGATATTTGTCTGCGGTTGCGGCAATAATTTTCGTAAGCTTTATTTTGCTTGGCGTTATCTTGTCCGCCGTACTTACCAACAACTCTATGGAGACCCGCGATGCGCTTATGCAGCGTACCGCCCACAGCGTTGCCACGAACATAAAAACCCTTTCTGCCGTTACGGAAAATGGGGGACTTGAGGATCTGGTTTCGGAATACCGAACCGAGCTTAAAGAAAATATAAGCGGTGTTGCCAAAATGACTACATCTGATATCCTCATCTTCGGATGCGACGGAAAGTTTCTATTGGGTACACGTTATACCTCCGGTTTGTCTGCCGATGTGGCGGCGGATATTCTGGACGGGGGAAGCAAATATACCATTTCGGATCTTGACGGTATGCTTTCCAAAAAATCCCTCAACTATTTTTATATCATAGTGGGTAACCACGGCACGGCGGACGGTATAATTCTTGTAACCACCCCGAATATTACCGATGCGGGCTTTGTTTCCAAGGTAATAAAACTGTTTGTGGCAATATCCCTCTGGGTATTTCTGGCAATGCTTATCGGTGTGTATATAGTTTCCGAGCGTATTACCGCACCTATTAAAAAAGCATCCCACGCCGCCGCACAGTATGCGATGGGCGATTTTACCGAGCGTATTCCCGTAACGGGGCAGGATGAAATTACAACTCTTTCACAGGCTATAAACAATATGGCGGATTCTTTGAGCAAGACCGAGGAAAACCGCAATACCTTTATTGCAAACGTTTCCCACGATCTGCGCACGCCTATGACAACCATTGCCGGCTTTGCGGACGGTATTCTGGACGGAACCATCCCTCCCGAAAAACAACAGCAATGCCTTGAGGTAATATCCTCCGAAACCCACCGTCTTTCCCGTCTGGTATCTTCTTTGCTTGAAATGTCCAGAGCGGGTAAAGGAAATATCAACCCCGTAAGATTCAATCTCACCGAAAAAGCCCGTCAAGCTCTTATCGGACTTGAGAGCAAGATAGAAAGCAAGCATCTGGAGATAGAGTTTAATTGCGAAGAGGACGTTTTCGTTATGGCGGATACGGATTCTATTCATCAGGTGGTATACAATCTTACCGAAAACGCCGTTAAATTCTGTAATGAACGGGGAAAGCTAACCATAAATATGGGCAAGGAAGGCAAAAAGGCTTTCTTTGAAATAACCAACACCGGTGACGGTATTCCCAAGGAAGAGTTGCCTTTGTTGTTTGAACGGTTTTATAAAAGCGACCGAAGCCGCGGACTTGATAAAACGGGTATGGGCTTGGGTCTGTATATAGTAAAAACAAATCTGGCATCCCACGGTGAAACAATAACCGTGACCTCGGAACAGGGAAAGCCTACCACTTTCCGATTTGCTTTGCCTTTGGCTCCCCAGACTATTGCTACTGCAGGTTTACGACGTTAGTTTTATACAATAACATGCAAGGAGGTATTTGTGAATGAACGAAAACGAAAGAAAAGATGAACTGCTTAACGAGGAGCAGATAAATGATAACACTCAGGTCGAAAAGACAGAGGAAACGACCGCCGCTTCAAGTGAAGAACCGAAATATTATATCCCCCCTCACGATGAAGGCTGGCGTCCTTACGACCCTTCTCCCACTTTTTCAAACAACTGGGATTATAAAAACAAAAAGAAAAACGGTGCCCGCAAAAAAGCCCTTGTTTTTGGTATAGTAATGACCGCCCTCACGCTGTTTTGCGTTTTCGGTCTTGCGGCTTCTTTGTTTTTGGATTATCTCGGCGTACCCGGTATACTTCCGGAACTGCCGGAGAACCCCTTTGGTAATAACGAGACTTCTCAAACCCGTCCTTCTGTGGGAGGGGATACGGAAACAAGCCTTATACCCACGGATAACCCCGAGCTTAATCTTAATATAACCGATTACGATAAGGTCATCACCGTGCAGACGGAATTATATGCAAAGTGTTCCGTAAGCTGCGTTTCCATTATCTGTTCCTTTAAAGATTCTTCAGGCTATGCTTTGGGAAGCGGATTCGTTTTGTCGGCAGACGGATATATTGCAACCAATCACCACGTTATCGAGGATGCGGATACCATAACCGTTCAGTTTTATGACGGTACGGAATATACAGCCCGTCTTATCGGCTCGGACTCCATAACAGACCTTGCAGTTTTGCGTATAGAAGCCGAGGGACTCATTCCCGTGGAGCTGGGAGATTCCAATAAGATCTCCGTAGGCGAGCCCGTTTATGCTATCGGTACTCCTTATGATATAACCCTTGCGGGAACCATGACATCCGGTATCGTTTCCGGTCTTGCCCGCGATGTGGAATGTACAGACGATATGGGCAACGTGGTTAAGACCATGACCCTTATCCAGACCGATTCCCCTATAAACCCCGGTAACTCCGGCGGACCTCTGTTTAATATAAACGGTCAGGTTATCGGCATAAATACTCTTAAGCTTATGGATGAATTTGAAGGTATCGGCTTCAGTATTCCCATAACCGATGCCATAAAGGTTTTTGAAACTCTTGTAAAATACGGCGAACTTCCCGATTACGGCGATACCGATTTCGTAAAGACGTCTCCCAAGCTTCATATTACCGTTATGTCCGTGTCCGATGCACGCAACACTTCCGAATACGGTAAATTTATAAGCGATGACGCTCCCGACGGAGTTTACGTAATATCTGTATCTCCCGGCACCGCAATATACGATGCAGGCTTGGAAATATACGATATAATCACCGAATTCAACGGCGTCACCCTTAAAGGCAGAGACGACCTCGCCACAGAGCTTGCAAAATATTCCGCAGGCGAAACCGTTACTATAAAGGTCTACCATAGAGGCGAATATAAAACTCTTACCTTCAAGCTTGATAAAGCAGGATAAAAAGTAAAAGAGGCTGATAAAGCCTCTTTTTTTACGCTTGGTATTTTATGCTTTGAAATGTTATGTTAAGATTTGTTCTTTACATTTCCATTTTGAAAATTAAAATAAGTTACTCCTTTTCTTATAGTACCGTCTTCAAATTGAACATCCATATCCTCGGCGTTGCGATATGCTACTATAGTGGCTATGATTCCGCAATTCATGCGCTTCTCTTCGCCTGTTCGTGATAGCTTTTTTGCTTCGGGAGTATGATTAGGGTGTTTTATTTCTCCTTTTTTAAATGAACCATAATTTTTGTTATCAGCAATTGTTCCGTCGTCAAATTGAACGGTAATATGGTGATAATCTTTATAATCAATGATTTTCATATATTGATTAGTAGGCTTATGGAAGATTTGTGTGCCCATTATTTTTTCTTTGTTGTAATTAAAAGAAATGGAAAAGTAATAATCTAGTATTGAATTTAAATCTCTTTTAAAATCTATAAAATTCTCTGATGGTACTTGTAAATTACATACGCTTATGATTTCTTGTAATATAGCGCCGCAATCTACAAGCCCATTATATAATTTT
>JAFOBR010000074.1 GCA_017381715.1 Clostridia bacterium | reverse complement strand
TTTACTCCGTGGGCGATATAGTCTGCGCCGGCTTGTTCGTGCTCGCCTTCCTCTGCGCAGTCCATATACACGCCGAAGCAGGCGATACCCACCTTGTGAGCGCCTTCGGTATCGTATTTTCTGTCGCCGATAAGGAGCACCTCGCTTTTATCGGGGGAACCGAATCTGCGTATAGCCTCCTCCACTACCTGATGCTTGTGGGCGCGGCTGTCCCCGAAGGTGGCGCCTGTAATTTCATCAAAATATTTGGCAATATCAAAATGCTCAAGTATCTTTTTTGCATATTCCTCCGGCTTGGAGGTGGCGGTGCCCAAAAGCACGCCGCTTTCCTTCAACGCCTTAAGCAGTTCGGGAATCCCGTCAAAAACGTGTCCTTCATAAAGTCCCGTTACCGAATATCTTTCGCGGTAAAAGGCAAGTGCTTGCTCGCTTTCCTCGGCAGTCATACCGCTGAAGTTTACAAAGGAATATTTAAGGGGCGGGCCCATATATTTTTTCAAGGTTTCCGTATCGGGAACGGGGTACCCCAGCTTTTCGTGAGCGTAGCACACGCAGTTGAATACGCCCGCATCGGTATTGACCATCATTCCGTCCAGATCAAAGAGAATATATTTGTATTTTTTCATTTCACAGCATCTGCCACAAGCTCGGCAAGGAGCTTGTGTCCTTCCTTGTTGGGGTGGGGGTCAACGTTGCTTCCGTCGGGCAGGGCGTTTATAAGGTTTCCTTCGTATTCCTTAAAGGGTGTGTATACCTCGCATACGGTATATCCGTTTGCTTCCGCACCGTTTTCGATCACATCGTTAAGTGCGATAACGCTGCTGGCGGAAACCGCCGCAAAGGAAAGGGTAAAACCGTTTTGCTCTACCTTGAATTCGGTAAAATCTCTGTAAGGGTTGTATACCGTCTGGAATATTATCTTTGCATCTGCGTTAACTTCTCTCAACGCTTGTATAATTTGGGGCAGCTCGGTCTTGAATCTGTCGATCCCCTGAGCAACCACGTTCATAACGTCGGTAACATCAAAGGTTTCGGGCGCGGTGCCGTTTTGCAGCGCTTCGTAATAGGGTATAAGCGCATCTGCCGCCTTAAGCACGTTATTTGCGCCAATAGAAAGCACTATAACCGTGGCGTCCTTCAGGTGTTCGCAGTTGCCTTCCGCCAAAAGCTCAAGCAGGTCCTTGCCGTCATCGCCGGAAACGGCGTAATTATACACGGTACAGCCGTATTCTGCGGCAATAAGGGATGAATATCTCTCGTTTTCCTCGTCGGCAAGCCCGTATCCCGCCGCAATGGAATCCCCAAAGAAAACCACCGTATCATCGGCAGTAAGTCCCGTGTTTTCCAAAACCGCGCTTTGTTCCTTGCTTTGCTCGGAGTGTTCGTAGGATAGGGAAATCTCGTCAATATCCACACTCGTGTTTATTTCCATTTCACAGCCGAACAAGGCGGCGCAAAGGATAAAACACAAAGCAAAAAGCAAAAGCTTTTTCATATAACGCCCTCCGCCTTTAAAATACCGTCTATATAATCTTTAATTTCGAATTCCGTCTTTTTGGTATTAAAGAAATCCTTTTCGCATTCGTATGCGCCGCCTGCGGTGTTTCTGTTTTTGCCCCAATGCATAGAGCAAAGATACTTTCCGTCCCCTCTGCATTCAAAGCCGTAGGGGGAGGAATAACAGAACTTTTCTTCTGCCTTGGTCAGGTTAACATCGGTTTTGTAAAGAGTTTCCTTGGGCTGGTATTTTTCGCTTCCTCCATAGGTGGAAAACCAGAATTCGCCCGTGGTCTTATCGTAATCCAGATTCTGTATGCCAAACACGGTGTTGCCTGTATTTATGTGATATTCGGTTTCGTAAACACCGTCAAGAGTAAAGCGCATAATAATGTTGTTTTCGTATTTTTCGCCGGTGTCCAGAGCGCAGGCAACAAACATACGCCATTCCTCGGTGCCGGGAATTTTGCCAATGGCAACTCCGTCTATACCCTGAAAACCTCTGGTATCCTTGTCCGTGCCCTTAAGGGATTTATAATAATCGCAAATATCCAAATTTATAATATTTACGGTTTCCAAGGTTTCCGCATCAAAAACGTATATTTTAAAGGAAGTCCAATCGTTCCAGGCGTGGTCGGGAAGGCAGTTGCCCATATAGGAAGCGTAAAGCTTTCCGTCGTGGTAATCGATATCTCCCAAATGTCCGCCAAAGATAGGGACACAGCGCTTAACCGTGCTCTCGTGGGTGGTTTTTACCACCGTGTCCGTAAAGGACCAGTAAATGTACTTATCGTCTGTGGTAAAGCCCTGCATGTGTTGGTTCTGATGTAAGACTTCTGCATATTTCATTTAATAATCACCTCGAAAAGATTATATAATAATAAACGGCAAATGTCAATCACCCCAAGATACCTTACGGCATCTTGGGGTGTTAGTTACGCCAGTGTATTTCCGTGGGCATCTACAAAGTTTTTGTTGGCAACTATCTTTATAGCTTCAACCAATGCCCAGACAGAGTTTGCAATTGCCAAAGGAACTCCGGTTACCCAGCCCACATAGGGTATCCATGCCAGCGAAACACCGAGAACATACAATACTATGTGCATAATTCCTCTGGTTTTAAAACCGAGATAAAAAGAGTGTATACCAACACCGCCCAACAAGAACGCAAATATAGCAGCTCTGGCACGTGATTTTTGTTGCATTATATATTACTCCTTTAAATATAAATCTTGTAAAAAGTATACATCGTTTGTCGGTTTTTGTCAAGTCTACATAAATATATTCTGAATACTTCCCCAAAGCAGACCGCAGGCTGCGGAAGCAAGTAAAATAAAGTGAGGCTTTGCTTTTTTATATACCAAAAACAGACACAGACCCAGAGTTATTACA
>JAFOBR010000073.1 GCA_017381715.1 Clostridia bacterium | reverse complement strand
ATCTTCGGGAGCAGAACCCTCGGGAACGCTCTCTGCAGGTGCGGAGCCTTCGGGCGCCGACGTCTGATGTGAACCGCCCTCGGAAACTTCATCGCCGCCGCAGGAAACCAGAGAAAGCGGCATAGAAAGGGAAAGAAGAAGAGCCATAATAATTAATAATGCTTTTTTCATACGATACCCCTTTACTTTTTTTGTTTTTACGGATATATTATAATATATAAGTAATTACTTGTCAACGGAGATAAGCGATGAATTGCAACATTTGTCCCCGTGAATGCGGAGCGGACAGAAAAACGGAAAAAGGCGTTTGCGGATGTGGAGAAGGCTTACGCGTTTCCCGCGCGGCGCCTCATTTTTGGGAAGAACCGCCGATATCGCACAAAAACGGAAGCGGTACGGTGTTTTTTGCGGGCTGCAACTTAAAATGCGTGTTTTGCCAGAATAGGGAAATATCAAGGTGCGAAACGGGAAAAGAAGTGACCGCCGAAAGGCTGTATGAAATATTTTGGGAATTAAAAGCCTTGGGAGTGCACAACATAAACCTCGTCACCCCCACCCACTACACAGAGCAGATAATTCCCGTGCTGAAAAAAGCGAAAACAGAAGGATTCCCCCTGCCTATCGTCTGGAACAGCGGCGGATACGAAAAGGCGGAAACCATAAAAATGCTTAACGGTCTTGTTGACGTGTACCTGCCCGATCTTAAATATATCCGCCCCGAAACGGCTTTGCGTTACAGCGGTGCAAAGGACTACTTTGAGCACGCGTGTGCAGCCATTGACGAAATGGTTAAGCAAAGAGGAAACGCCGTGATACACCGAGGCACTATGCGCAGAGGAGTTATTGTGCGCCACCTTATATTGCCGGGACATACGGAGGAAAGCAAGGAGATAATAAACTACCTCCATTCCCGCTACGGAAACAGTATATATATAAGTATAATGAACCAATATACACCGATGGAGCGTGTGAAAAACACCCACCCCGAAATATACCGCACGGTTACGGAAGCGGAATATGACGATGTGGTGGAGTTTGCAAAGCTTATTGGGGTGGAAAACGCATTTGTTCAGGACGGGGACACCGCAAAAGAAAGCTTTATTCCACCATTTGACAATCAAGGCGTTTAATAGTATAATATCAAAAAAAGGCGCGCTGATTTGGTGCAAAAAACGCGTAGGGACGGGCGTCCTCGACCGTCCGCCAAATATACGTTATTGAAGAAAAGGAGTATTATAATATGGGAAACATCGTTGCTATAGTCGGTATGTGCGGAAGCGGAAAATCCGTTGTAACCGAAGTCTTTACAGAAAGAGGCTGGAAAAGTGTTTATTTCGGCGGCGTGACAATGAAAATAATCGCCGAGGAGGGGTTGGAAAAAACTCCCGAAAACGAAAAGATCATCCGTGAAGGACTCCGTGCAAAGTACGGCATGGCGGCTTACGCCGTTAAGCTGGAGGACGAGATACGTGAGCTTTCCAAGGAGCACGACGTGGTGCTGGACGGTCTTTACTCCTGGTCTGAATATAAATATCTTTCCGAAAAAATCGGAGGCATTGTTTTGCTGGCGATCGTCACCGATTCCGGCGACAGATACGATCGCCTTGCCGTCCGCGAGGTGCGCCCCTTCACCTACGAGCAGTCTATGGCAAGGGATATCGCAGAGAT
>JAFOBR010000072.1 GCA_017381715.1 Clostridia bacterium | reverse complement strand
CTTCTTCTTTCCCTTTCTATGCCGCTTTCTCTGGTTTCCTGCGGCGGCGATGAAGTTTCCGAGGGCGGTTCACATCAGACGTCGGCGCCCGAAGGCTCCGCACCTGCAGAGAGCGTTCCCGAGGGTTCTGCTCCCGAAGATTCCGTTCCCGATGAGGACAGCGCAGAAGCATCCCGCCCCGAAGGGTCCGAAACCGTAAAGGTTGAAAACGGGCTGGCAGTCTATATGCCCGCGGACAGACCTTTGAGAATTGCCCAGTTTGCCGATATACATTTCGGTATCGAGGGCAACGCCTACCACAACAACAAGGTAGAACGCACCAAGAAATATATGCAGTACATAGTAGATACCGAAAAGCCCGACCTTATCGTTTGCTCCGGAGATAACATACTTTCCACGGGGTTGGAAGCGCTTAAGGAATTCGTGGCTTTGATGGACAGCTATAAGATCCCCTGGACGTTTATATACGGCAACCACGATGCGGAGAGCAATTCCGCAGGCTACAGCAAAAAAGAGCTTTCAGCATATCTTGATTCCTGCGGTTCCGAATATCTGCTTTATAACAGCGGATACGTTGAATCTTCCGCCAACCGCTACGGCAATTTCTCCGTTTCCGTGCTTAATTCCGACGGAACAAAGCTTCTGGGCGCTGTTATCCTTTTGGATGCAGGCACTTACGACGGAGCGAAAAGCGACTATGAATCTATCACCAAAGGACAGATAGATTGGTACAAGACCGAGATCGAAAAGCTCGATTCTCTTTACACCGGCGAAGGCGTTATGCCCTCCATAGTGTTCTCTCATATTCAGATCCCCGAATATTATACCGCGTACAAGGCGGCTCTTAAAGGCAGCGGCGCGGAATTCGTTATAAAGCAGGAGCTTCCCTCCTCCGAAATAGAGGGTATCCTCACCGGCGGTCCTTCCAAGGAAAATACGGGAATGTTCGATGCTATGAAGGAAAAGGGCAGTACCGTCGCCTTCTTCTGCGGACACGCCCACACCTTTGATTTTCAGGTAAAGATGGACGGTATCGTTATGGGCTTCGGTCCCCAGACGGGATTTTCCACCCTTTTTGAAAATAACGATATGCCCCGCCGTACATATATTTATAATTTCGATAAAGATTTTAATTTCACCACGGATTGCTGTACCGAGGACGGCAGCGAACTGGGTCTTACCTACTGCGGCACCTTCGATTCCGCCGCAGAGTATGACGAGGCAACGGGCAAATACACCGTTTCCCACAATTTCAATTACGGAAACGATATCGTATTCTCCTATAACGGCGTAAGACTTACCACCGAAAACACCAAGTTTGAGGGCGAGGTAAGAATTTCCACTCAGGCGCAGTGGAAGGGCGGCTTTTATTGTCCCGACGGAAAGACACTTATCTTTGACGGCGTAACGGGACTCACCTGCAATTTCACCTACGATCCTTCCTCAAAAACTCTTACCGTGGAGACCGAATCCGTGGCGGTAGACCCCAACGCGCCCAAGACGGTTGAGGTCAAATCCGTAAACAAGGATGCGGGAGCAGACGCTGTCGCCGTGTGGACGGAAGCGGGCACCAAGGTAAAATACGTTACCGATGCCTCCAAGGGAGAAGGCAACTGGATCGGCAACGGCTGGAGATACTATATCGTTATCGACAGCGAGGGCAGAATAGCATACGCAGTTCTGTGGCCCTTGAGCGGTTACGGAGGACCTACCGGTTCAAGCTATTACACCCATATGGTATATTCTTCGGATTACAATAAGAATCCCGCCATCGTACTGCTGGACGGATTTGCAAACGACTGGGCTGCGGGCGGATTCGGATATACTCTGTTCGAGATCGTCGTTCCCGAAGGCGGCTTTGCCATCACCTCTCACGGCGTCACCAACTACGCGCTTGTAGATATGCTCTCCCAAGGCACCGTGGAGGATTACGGCGTTGCAAATATAAATACCCGCTCCATTTACAATAACAATATCCGCGTCCACTACGATGCGGCAACCGGCACTATCTCCGTTACCACCGTAGAAGAATAAAAGTAAAAAATAACGCTGTCCGAAAAAAACGGACAGCGTTTTTCGTTTTCACTTACGCCTTCGGCGCAAACTTCACTCACGCAGTGAAGCTGTTTGCTTCGCTCGCAGTGGTTTTACCCTCTTTTTTCTATCAGACACACGCACTCGCGTTAATCGGAGTATTCGATAAACAAAATCATTCCGTTTTTATCGTGCGTGGCGGCAGTGTTTCCCATTCCGATAAAGAAGCATTCGTCCTTGCACGTAATGCTGAGGGGAGGGACTTCGTAAACGAAGTTAAAGATTTCAAAGAAATTTGTTACACTTTTTCCGTCGTTTCTATATACCGATACATTATATTTTCCGTCCTCGAGCTTGTTTCCGCATAAAGCATACAGGTATTTTCCATCCTTGCAAATATCATATACCGTTTGGGAATCGGGAAAGGTGATACGGGTAAAATTGCGCATATCTTCGGTAGCGTAAAGATAACCCGTAGTAAAAAACATATTATCTCCGAACTCAGCTTTTCCGCTTATTATGTTGTTTGTGAATTTGATCTGATGAATTTTTCCGTACCACTGATTATCGTATGTAAACACGCCGTTTTCATATTTGTACAGATCGTAGGTTATTTCGGAATCGCCGTAAGTAAAAGCGGCGTACAGCGAATCTTTAAAGACAAACAGATCGTAAACTCTTACTTTTTGGCTGTCCGAGGTTTGTATGTTTTCACCGTCTTTTTGAAAAGGGACGGTGTCAAAGGTTTTACCGCTGTCTGCGGAACATACGATAGGATACGAACCGCTTGATACTCCCAGTCCCGCAAATATCATATTATCGAATTCAACTAAATCAAAAGTATGCAGTCCGCCGGGAATGTTACGGTATTTTACCCATTCGCCGTTATCGAGAACGTAATAATTTCCAAAGTTCCAATCTTCCTGCGGGTCTGTTCCCGGAACCGCGAGCCGGTTGTCAATATAACAAAAACGGTCAATCTCTTCTTCAGGCAGGGTTCCGCTATTCGTCCAGGCTTTTCCGTCCAAATCATAGCACCACATATCAACGGGTCCTGAATTCGCGTCGTAATCCCCGCTGCCGATATACAGCTTGTTATCAAATATTGCCATGTCCCAAGGACTTCTTGCGGTTATACCCTCCGGATATCTTCCGGCGGTTGGTATGCCAAGCTCTGCGAAGGAAATGGAATCGACGGTTTTTTGCCCCGAACACGAGGATAAATTAGCAATGGTGAAAATACAAAGTATTATTACCAAATAGCGAGAACACTTCATATTATCCGCTTCCTTTCTTTGTCCGCCTGCGGCGGAATAATGTGCCTTCGCTTGCGTTTCGGCGTGAAATACTGTTTGTTTTTAACTCAGAATACCGAAATGTACCAGGGTGAAAATTGTGATAATCGCCAAGCCGAAAACAGCGAAAATAATACCGACAAAAATATAGTCACGCTTTTCAGATTTAGTCCAGCCTCTGCTTGGATTGAAGTTTTTGAAAGGTATATGACGGGATGCCAACTGTAACGAAACGAATACGTGCTTAAACTCAAGCACCGTACCTATAATATTATAAACGCCGACGCAAAACATAGTTATTCCTGCTGACAAAAATGTAACAAACCCCTGCGTTTCGGTCTCTGTATTCAACAAACTGCAAATTCCGTAAGCGATAGCGGGAATCAGCAATATAAGCGCAATACTGCCCCAACGCCACAAATGCCCAAGCATAATTGCACGGCGTTCCTTTCTGTTAAAGGAAGAACGTTTTTTCATAGCGGATGTTCCTTTCCCTCGGAAAACACCTGAAACGATCTCACACATTCGGTATCTCCGTAGCAAATAAGGGTAATTTTTGAATTCAAAAGCTTAGCTTTCAGCTTTTTCTTTTCGGTTTCGGGGATTTCCTTTGTTACGTTATAATACTTTTTCCCGCTTTCGTCGGTAAAAATAATACATATGATCGAACCGGAATGTCTTCTTACGGGTTTGAATATAAAGGACACCTTTTTGCAGGTAACGGTGACGTCCTTTTCTATAGTTGAACTTATTTTGTTGAACCGCGCGTAAACCAGATAACGTTGCAATGCCATATACACAAAAAAGAGAACTATACACAACACCAGCAGCACGCCGTAAAATGCGTTTTCGGCGGAATAAGAAGCCTCGTTGTTGAAAATCGCTGTGATAAACACCGCCACCATCAGCACAGACAGAAAAATTCCCGCCCACAAATAATCAAGAAATGCTTTTCTCATAGTATTCTTTTGAGTGTTTAACACGTGAGATTGCTTTTCTGTTGCCATAAAAGGGTGCTCCTTTCTTTCTGTTTAGCACTTCGCCGTCAGGCGAAACTTCACTCACGCAGTGAACTTCACTGACGAAGGCAACTTCACTTGCCCTTTGAGGGCAAACTTAGTTGTTGAAATTGCGTGTGAGACACACGACCGCTTCCACGTGGCTCGTAAACGGAAACATATCCACCGGCACGACCTTTTTCACCGTATATCCGTTTTTGGTAAGGAACGCGCAGTCCCGCGCAAGGGTTTCGGGGTTGCAGGAAACGTAAACTATCCGTTTAGGGGCAAGTGTACAGCAGGAAACCAAAAATTCCTTCGAACACCCTGCACGGGGCGGGTCGGTTATAACCGTGTCTATATGCTCGCCCGCATCGGCGATCTTGCGCATCATTTCGCCCGCATCGTCGCAGTAAAAGCGTATGTTTTTAACTCCGTTTATCTTTGCGTTGGTTATAGCGTCCTTCACCGCATCCTTGTTGGACTCCACGCCGATAACCGTCCTTGCCTTATCTGCGGCGATAATTCCCATAGTGCCGATTCCGCAGTAAGCGTCCAGCAGCACGGTGTCGGGCTCGGGGGACGCAAACTCGATCGCCTTGGAATACAGATATTCCGTCTGCACCGAATTTATCTGGTAGAATGATTTGGGGGATATTCTGAACTTTTTACCGCAAAGCGTATCTTCAATATATCCTTTGCCGTAAAGCACCTTTTCCTTTTCCCCCATCCAGAGGAAAATATCCGTATCGTTAATGCACTGCACGATAGTGGTGATATCGGGCATTTCTTTAAGCATCGCTTCGGTAAAACGCTTTGCCTGAGGGAAAACGGGAGTGCTTGTTACAGGCACCACCATAATCTCACCGCTGGTCTTTCCTCTGCGTACCAAAAGATGGCGTATGGTTCCTCTGCCCGTGCGGGGATCATATACGCTTATTTTCTGTTCTTTAATAACCTTTGCGGCGGTGTTTACAACAGCGCTGCATATCTCGTCCTCCAAAAGGCAATCGCTTGTCTGCACAATATTGTGGGATGAGGACTGGTACATACCGTTTATCTGCTTTCCTCTGTATATACCGAAAGCAGATTGCACCTTGTTGCGGTAATGGGTGGGGTCGTCCATACCGTGAATTTCATCCACACGGCAGAATTTGCCCATAAGAGATATCATCTGCGCCATCTTTGCGCTTAACTGCTGTTTATAAGAAAGGTTCAGCATCTGGCAGCCGCCGCACTTCTTCTGTACGGGGCAGGTAAGCTTTTTATCGTTCATTTTAAACCTCTGTAATATTTAATGGTAGTATTATATCAAAAAACATCGGATTTTTCAATACCTGCATTGGGCATTTACAGTATTAAAGCTCTTCCTCATTATTTATGGGTACAAACAATACCGGCGCGGATCACTTCACGGCGTGGGTCTGCTTTTTGCGCGTTAAAACGCGAAGACCATATATTAACAGCACTTGTATCATTGACAATGGACGCACTTTGTGTTAAACTATTAAAGTAATTCTAGGCGTTATCACATAACGCCGATTGTGTAATAAATGCTATAAATTTAATTAAGTTAACACTTGTAAGTTGATAACGCATGTGATATAATGAAGTGTTAAAAGAGATAAGTGTGCTTTATTTGCGTTTTCTTTGCGTAAAAAGCGGCTTTTGAATCAAAAAACGTAAGATTTTATAGAAAAGGGATGAAAAAATGAGCATTAACAACACTCCTGCAAAAGAAAAAGTCTGGATGAAGTTTTATTCCGAAGAAGCACGCAGCACCAAGCTTCCCAAATGCACGGCGTATCAGTACGTGAGAGAAAATAACAAAGACAGACTTGATGAGACCGCTCTTACTTATTACGGCGCAAAGATCACCTATCGTCAGTTGTTTGAACGCATAGAGGACACCGCGAAGGCGTTTACGGCTTTGGGTGTTAAGAAAGGTGATGTTGTTTCTTTCCTTTCTGTTCAGTTCCCCGAAACTATCGCGGCTGTATATGCTCTTAACAAGATCGGCGCTGTGGCAAACACTATCGACCCCAGAATGGATATCGGCAGTATCAAGCGTATGATCCTCGCTTCCGGCTCCCGCATCCTCGTGACCGTGGATATCGCCTTCCCCAAGGTAAAAGCCATAATGGCGGATATTAATCAGGATTATATCATCACCCAGTCTGCGGCGGCTTCCCTTCCTTTTATTAAAAAGGTTGTGATGACGTTAAAGACCAAGACGGACATTCCTTACAGCGAAAAGATAATCAAATGGAACACCTTTATTGCCGGCGGCAAAAACGCTGTGGCAGAGGAAGCCCCCTACGTTGGGGACGAAACGGTGGCTATCACATACACCGGCGGTACTACCGGCTATCCCAAGGGCGTAATGCTTACCAATGATTCCATGAACTCCGTTTGTATCAACTTTAAGTATGCCGGCATAGTTTACGAGCAATCGGATAAATTCCTTGGCATAATTCCCGTATTCTCCGCATACGGTATGGTTTGCGGTATGCATATGCCTCTTGCCTTGGGTCTTAACCTTGTTCCCGTTCCCAAGTTTAATCCCATGGAGTTCGGCAAATTGGTAATGACCTTCCGTCCCAATCATATGATCAGCACCCCCGCATTTATAGAAATGCTTATCAACAGCAAGGAAGTGCAGGGTAAGGACCTTTCGTTTTTGGCGACCCTCGGTTCCGGCGGCGACACTATGAACGAAGGTCTGGAGCGCAAGCTCGGTCAGTTTATCAAAGATCATAATATGAAATATCCTCTCGCACAGGGCTACGGTATGTCGGAGCTTTCCGCCGCAGCTTCCTTCTGTGTAGGCGATATATATAAGCCCCGCAGCGTAGGTATCCCTTCCATTACCACCACTATCGGCATCTTTGACCGTGATACCGGCGAAGAATTGGGCTATAACCAGCGCGGCGAGATATGCGTTACCGGCCCCTCTATGATGAAGGCGTACTTCAACGCTCCCGAGGAAACGGAATTTGTAATGCGCAAGCACGATGACGGTCAGGTCTGGATCCACTCCGGCGATATCGGCTATATAGACGAAGACGGCTTCTTGTTCGTTATCGGCAGAATGAAGCGTATGATCACCCGCTTTGACGGACATAAAGTATTCCCCATCAACCTTGAAGGTCTGGTCAACGAGCGTGAGGACGTGCGCAACTGTGCCGTTGTCGGCGTAAACGATAGGGGCCACAGCCAGGGCCAGTACCCCCTCGTCCTTGTAGAGCTTGTTGACGGTGTGAATGCAGACGTTATATGTAAGCAGATATTCGAATATTGCGATAAATACGTGGAAGAACGCGGAAAACCCGTCGCCGTTGTGGCTCTGGATAAGATTCCCCTCACCGGTATGGGCAAAAACGATAATATTGCATTGGAAAAACAGTATAAGGAATTTGATTATACCTCTTGGCAGGCATAAATTCTCTTTTTGGTCATTTTTTCCAAAAAAACATAGAATTTTTTTCAAAAAATAACACTTAATCACTTTACAAATCTGTAAAATAGGTGTATAATACATTGAATAATTGCCTCAATGGGTTTTTGCACCCTTTTGAGGCGCTATGTGCGTTTATTTTATATTCAAAAATACAAAATAAAATAAAAATTCTTTTTTAAAAGGAGCAAAACAAATGAAAATGTTCAAAAAAGCTACTGCGCTTATCATGACATTGTGCATGGTATTTGGCGTATGCAGCACCGCTTTGAATTTCGTAGTGTTTGCTGAAGGCGACCAGAAGCTGAACTACGTTTCTCTTGGCGACAGTATGACCAACGGTTATGGTATGGACGTGGGATATTTACACAATTCCGGTGTAGAAGACTACGGCAAAGAAGCATATCCTAACCAGTTTGCCACTTGGTTGGAAGGTGAAGGATACACCGTAGACCATGCATAGCTCGCTATGTCCGGTATCCGTACAGAGGATATCCATTGGCTCCTCGAATTTGATTATACAAACGAGGAATTGATTAAGGTTGTTGACGAATTCGTTACCGAAAACAACAAGGATGACGAAGTATGGAATCAGGCAAAGTGGAATGAATATTTCTCTTGCGGCGATTATTGGACCGTAAACGAAATATGTAACCACAGCCGTACCAATGCTACATACAACCACATCGTAGGCGGTGTAACCTATGAAGGCCATGCTTGCGAAGGCGTGGTAGATGCAAGCTTCCTCAGCGACATTCCTGATGTTGCTACTGGTACTACTATGGGCGAAAAGGTTGCTGTTATCGCGAAGTACTATCAGGAAAACGTAGCTGCAGCAGACGTTATCTCTCTTTCTGTAGGTAACGGTAATATCGGCGTATTCGGCTTCGGCAGAATACTTGAGGCTATCGGCTTCTATGGCTCAACTTCTTATCTCAATTACAACTACGAAGATCTTCTTCGTGAATGTGATCCTGCATTAAAGGCTGACGTTGTAGAAATGGTAGAAGAAATAAAGGTTGCTCTCGCAGCTTACTCTCCTTCTTCCGAACTTACCGACGTTGTTCTTTATATCGCAGTATCTCTCGTTCTCAACTACGCAGGTACTCTTGATGCTATCCTCCAGAGCAACCCCGACGTTGAAATTATTCTCGTTCCCGTAATGAACACCTTCGGTACCGAAACCGCAGAGGTTGAGGGCATCACCGTAGGCGACCTTATGGAAATCGTTGTTAATCCTATCAATGCATACATCGCTGCACTTCCTACCGCAATGCAGGTAGCACAGAATGAAGTATATGCAGACGCTACCTTCTACTGGGCTGAAGCAGGCTATGTTGAATGCATGGTTGATACTTATAAATACCCCCTTAGTGGTACTATCCGCGATCGTTTCGTTGAGTCTATCGTTGGCGATGACGGAGACGGTATGATTTGGGATATGCTTTCCGGCGTTGTGGCCATTACTGTAGATGACATCAATGCTTACGAGCAGAAGACCGAAACTGAAAAGCTTGCATGGGCAGCTGATAACGCTGAAAAGGCAAAGTCTATTGCAATGTATATTGCGTTTGAAAAGGCTATAGTAAATGCTGCTGAAAACGCTGCAGTAACTCTTGATTCTGTTCTTGGTCTTAACAATCTTGACCCTAGCATGTTTGATGGCGTTCTTGAAAATTACAGCAAGAATATCGATGATATGCAGGCTGCTAACCACGTTAAGAATGAACTTGGCGATTTTGACGAAGACGCTTATATTCGTCCCGCAGCAAAATTTGTAGATGCAGCTCTTGCTGTAAACCCTGATCCTGTTCTTAATGTTTTCAAAAATAGCGTTTCCAGTGTTCGTTCCGCAGTTCGCTACAAAGGCACTGCTGTGAAGAATATGACAGAAACTCTTGTTGCTAGGTCTGTGCCTGCAGATGTTGCAGCTGTACAGGCTCAAGAAATTTATGACGGTGTGTATGACAGCTACATGACCGCATATACTCTCCTTGCTACTCCTGATGCTCTCAGCGCAGCTCTTAATTCCGATACTACAGTAAACGCACTCCTCGCACTCTTCGCACGTTGCGTTATCGGTAACGGTCTCGGCGCACATCCTTCTGCTGAAGGTCACAATGCACTTGCAAAGGCAGTTATCGAAGCATACGAAAACAAGTATACCGCAGCAGACAAGACTATTGAAAATGTAGTATACCTCGTTTCCGAATACTATGACGATGCATACGCATACGGCTATGCATACGCTCTTGAAAACGGCTACGTAGACGCAGTAGTTGAAGCTATCGACGAAGCTATCGCAGCAGTTAACGGCGTAGAGCTTGATACCCTCGGTCTCACCGCAGAGCTTGAAGCAGAAGTAGCAGCAGAGCTTGCAGAAGTTGTTGAAGCTCTTGAAGCTGCAAAGGCACTCGTTCTTGAAGCAGACGTGCTTGACGAAGCTACTCTTAACGCACTCGTTGCAGCTCTTGAAGAAGCAAACGATGCACTCGCACAGGTTAACGCTGTACTTGCACAGGCAGGCGCAGACGTAAATAATCTCGTAATCCTTCCTGCTATCGAAGCAGCACAGGAATAT
>JAFOBR010000071.1 GCA_017381715.1 Clostridia bacterium | reverse complement strand
TCATGGGTATCATCCAGGGTATCAAGGTTCTCCAGATGACAGAAGAAGAATTCCAGGCAAATCTCGGCACCATCGATATGGGTATCCCCAAGATGATCAAGGAAGAAACCGCTGAATAATTCAAAAAATAGCAAAAAACAAATCCCGTGGAGTTTTCCACGGGATTTTTTTACTATAAATTAGTAAGTTTCTCTTTTATCGTTCTTTTATTTTTTTCCAATATTCCTTTACGGCAGATTCATTTTTACTACTGCCGTGAACATAGTATATTTTTTCCTTCAATTCGTCGGGCAAATACTGTTGTTCCACGTAATTATTGGGGTAGGCGTGAGGGTATTTATATCCGCCTCTGCCAAGGCTTTGTGCGCCGGGATAATGGGTATCCTGCAAATGGGAGGGAACAGACACGGCGGTGCCGTTTTCCACGTCCTCCATTGCCGCCCAATATGCCGCCGCCGCAGAATTACTCTTTGGTGCGGTGGCAAGCAGAATGGTAGCCTCTGCCAGAGGGAGTCCCGCTTCGGGCAGACCCAGCTGCAGGGCTGAATCCACGCAAGCCTTTACCATACTCATAGCCTGAGGGTAGGCAAGTCCTATATCCTCTGCGGCGATAACAAGTAGCCGTCTGCAGGGCGAAAGCAGGTCCCCGCCCGCAAGAAGACGGGCAAGGTAATGTACAGCGGCGTTTTCGTCGCTTCCTCTTATAGACTTCTGAAAAGCGGAAAGCAGGTCGTAATGCATATCTCCGCTAACGTCAAACCGCATACCGCTTCTCTGGATAAGGCTGTTTGCGAAATCCTTTTCGATCTCCTCTCCCACGCTGGCGTAATAGAGGTTTTCAAGGGCGGTAAGAGATTTTCTTACATCCCCTCCGCAACCGGATGCGATATCCAAAAGCAAGGTATCATCGCACTTTTTCTGTATTGCGGATTGGGAATTAAGCACTTCCAGACCCCGCTTCAGCGTTTTAAGACATTCCTTTGGTGACACGGGCTTGAATTCAAAAACCGTGCTTCTGGAAAGAAGCGCGCCGTAAAGGGCAAAGTAGGGGTTTTCGGTGGTAGAGCAAATAAGGGTAACTCTGCCGTCCTCCACGTATTCAAGAAGGGCTTGCTGCTGCTTTTTGTTAAAATACTGAATTTCGTCAATATACAGCAGTATTCCCCCTGCGGAAAACAGACTGTCCGTTTCCTGCAAGACCTCTTTTACGTCGGAAAGAGAGGCGGTGGTGGCGTTAATGCGGAATATTTGCTTTTCCGTAAGACGCGCCGCAATGTTTGCAAGGGTAGTCTTTCCCGTGCCGGGAGGGCCGTAGAATATCATAGAGGGCAAATGTCCGCTTTCCAATATGCGGCGCAGGGGCGCACCGGTTTGTAATAAATGCTCCTGCCCTGCCATTTCGGCAAGGGTAGAAGGGCGGATCTGATCAGCTAAAGGCATAGTACACCTGTGGGTAAATGATGAATGATGAATGATGAATGAGGAATGAGGAATGTCGGAAAGTTTTTTGTGTACACCGCAAAAAACAATTAAATAAAATTTTCGAAATCTGCCGTCTGTAGTAGTGAAAGTCTGAAGGGCGCGGAGCATTTGGATGCAGAAGGCGTTTTTAGGCGTGTGGAGCTGTAGTAACCTACTGCCCACCGACTAAAAACGTCTACAAAAACGCAAAATAAAACAAATTAAAGAAATTCTGCAAGAATTTCTACCTCTAAACCAATAGAAACGGTACGACGAGGACGTCGTCCCCTACGGTTTTCGAAATATCTTACTCTTGCTTTTGCGTTTTTGGTTCTGCGCCGAATGAACGCGCTCCCCCATTACTTTTTATTTTTAAACGTAAACTTACTCTCTTGATTATTAAACAATCTCTTTATATTGCTTCTGTGCATATAGATAATAAAAAGACCGATAACAAGGGCGAAAATGAGGGAAAACGGGTCTTTTCCCTGATACCGCGCGTAAATAGCCGCAGGGTATGCGAAGGCGGCTACGATAGACGCAAGGGAAACGTATCTGGTGAGAAGCAGTACGGCGAACCATATAAGCGCCAGAATGGCGAACACCATAGGGTCCAGCAGCAGGATGAGAGTTGCGGCGGTAAGCACGCCCTTGCCGCCTTTAAATCCGTACCAGCAGGGGAGGATATGGCCTATAATGCAAAACAGACCTGCAATATATGCGCCGGGCACGTGTCCCAAAAACATACCCACGCCTACAGCGGCGATCTGCTTGCCCATATCGCCCAGCAGGGTATAGCCTGCTGCGCCCCAGCCGTAAACACGCTTCATATTGGTAAGACCTGCGTTGCCGGAACCAAAGCCGCGGATATCCTTGCCGTATTTTGCTTTGCTCACGATAATTGCGGTGTTTATACTGCCCAGCAGATAACCGCTTACCAAACACAAAAGAAAATAGATCATCTGACCCACAAAAGGTACGGGAATATAGTTACCTATATACATAAGGTCCACAAGATAGATCATTTGTTGCTTTCTCCCTTCTGTTTTACAGTCATTTTAATGGGAGTGCCGGTAAAATCAAAGGTTTCGCGCAGGCAGTTTTCAAGATATCTTCTATATGAAAAATGGAACAGCTCCGCAGAGTTAACAAACACCACGAAATTAGGGGGGTTAACTCCCGTCTGGGTCATATAGTATATCTTAAGACGTCTGCCTCTGTCGGAGGGAGGCTGTACACGGTTTGTAGCCTCGTTAAGCAGATCGTTAAGCACACCCGTGGTAATACGTCTTCCGCTGTTTGCGTATACTTCGTTTATGAGAGGGAACAGTTTTTCCACTCTTTGTCCCGTCTTTGCGGAAACGAACAAAAGGGGAGCGTATGTCATATAGGACAGGGCTTCGTACACCTTGCGGCGGAATGCGTTAACGGAATCGTTGTCTTTTTCGATACTATCCCATTTGTTTATAACTATAATGCATGCTTTTCCGCTTTCGTGGGCAATGCCGGCAATACGCTCGTCCTGGGCGGTAACGCCTTCGTTTGCGTCCACCATCAAAAGACAAACGTCTGCTTTTTCCACAGCCATCTTTGCGCGGAGCACGGAATATCTTTCGATATCGTCTTCTATTTTTGCATTTCTGCGTATACCTGCGGTATCTATGAAGGTGTATTTTCCGTAATGATTTTCTATATAAGTGTCAATAGCATCTCTGGTAGTGCCGGGCATATCGGAAACGATAACTCTTTCTTCACCTGCAATACGGTTAACAATAGAGCTTTTGCCTGCGTTGGGCTTGCCGATAACGGCAACCTTTATGCCTTCGTCGGCAGGGGTGCCGTCCGCATCGTCGGGCAGGTATTCAACAACCTTATCCAGAATATCACCGCTTCCCGTACCGTGAAGTGAGGAAACGGGAATAGGGTCATCCTCAAAGCCCAATTCGTAAAATTCATAAAATTCGGGCGGGAGCGCGCCTACGGTATCCACCTTGTTTACGCAAAGCACCACGGGCTTTCCGCTTTTTTTAAGCATGGTGGCAATATCACGGTCGTTTGCGGTAACGCCCGTCATAAGCTCGCACATAAAAATTATAACGTCCGCGTGGGAAATAGCCACCTGAGCCTGATCCCTCATCATACGCAAAAGGTTGGAATCGGTCTTGGGCTCAATACCGCCCGTGTCGATAAGGGTCATGGTAACCCCGTTCCAGGTAATTTCGTGGTATATTCTGTCACGGGTAACGCCGGGGGTATCGTCAACAATGGAGATACGCTTTCCCGTTATTTTATTAAAGAAGGTAGATTTACCTACGTTAGGTCTGCCTACGACGGCAACAACACCTTTTGACATAGCTCGTATCCGTCCTTTCCTGCTATAATTGTTTTTACTTTAAGATTTTTTCTTACCTGACGCAGTTTAACGTCATCAAGGAACACTTCCTCGTCTGCTTTAAACATGTTGCTTGGGAGCAGGAGGTATCCTCCCTCTTCCACCTTGCCGGAAAGCTGGTCAATCAGGTCTTTTCCCGTAATAAGTCCGCTTACGGTAATGTTTTTTCCGAAAAATCTGTTTTCTATTTCAAAAACCGTGCAATCAAGGTTTTCAAATTTCTCTTTTGCTTTGTCTGTAAGTCTTTTAATAGTGGGGTACGCCGCTTTTCCCGTGGCGATATATACCTTTTCTCCGGAGCAGGCGTCACTGTATTCCAGCTCGTCCAAAAATTCGTCTTCAAAAGACCTTAACATTCCAACCCCGTTTTCTATCTGGGGGTAATCCTCGTAATATTCGGCGCTGGGAATAGGCAATCCTGCCAGCAGATAAAATTCATCGGATGCAAACACCTTGCGCATTCCGAACTTTTCCACAGTTTTATCCCCATATTTGTTGATAATATCAAGGGTTTCCAAAGCACTTTCTTTATCGTAAGGGGTGAGGGGGTACAAACCTTCTCTGTGGTCGGTAAGTCCTGCAGGCACGCATGCGCAGGATTCAAGATGCTCGTAGGAAATAAGCTCATTAAGGCTTCTTTCCAGTTCCGCCCCATCGTTAATGCCGCGGCACAGCACAAGCTGGGCGTTTATCTGTATGCCCCCTTCGTTAAGACGGGGTATAAAGGAAAGCACATCCCCTGCAAAGCGGTTTTTCATCATTTTAACACGCAGCTCGGGGTTTACGGTGTGTACGGAAATGTTCACGGGGGAAAGACGCATTTTTATAATACGGTCAATTTCCTTTTCGGTAAGGTTAGTAAGTGTAACGTAGTTGCCCTGCAGGAAGGAAAGCCGTTCGTCATCGTCTTTAAAATAAATGGTTTCCCGCATTCCCTTGGGGTTCTGGTCTATAAAGCAAAACATACAGCCGTTTCTGCACCGTCTTTTATCGTCCATAAGATAGGTGCAAAACTCCATTCCGGGGTCTTCGTATTCCCCTTTGCCCAAAAAAATGCGCAAAAGTTCATCCCCTCGCTTTACTTCCAGCGAGAGGGCTACTTCCGATGTATAAAATTGATAATCCAAAACGTCGTTAATTTCGTTTCCGTTTACCGTGAGAATTGCATCTCCGGAACGGATGCCTGCTTTTTCGGCAGGAGAATGAGGAACTATGCCGGTTACGAATACCATATAATACTCCAAAAACGATGAACGATGAACGATGAACGATGAACTATGGTAGTTTTT
>JAFOBR010000070.1 GCA_017381715.1 Clostridia bacterium | reverse complement strand
ATACAAGCTGATAGGGGTCTTCAAGGTGAAGCTCGTTGACCATATCTCTGTTGAAAACGATAACGTGAGTACATTCATAACAAAGCAGGTTCATATCGCCGGTCACGAAATAAAGATTGTTGCCGATCGACATAGTTTCCTTTGCGTCCTGAGCCCACCATTCGCCGGAAAAATCCACAACGGAGGTATCTTCCGCCAGATTGTAGAAAAGTCCTTCCAGCGCAAGAGAAGCCGCATCGGGCATCCAGGGCATAACCACATCGTAAAGGTCTGTACCGGCGGATGCGTTGGAACGGATAAGGTTGACCATTTCTCCGTTGCCGGTGGTGCGGATTTCCTTAATAACAACTCCGAACTGCTGCTCTACCAATGCGTTACGCTCGAAAACAGCTTCCTGAATAAGCTCGGAAGAGAGCTCATTGGGGCATATTTCAACAGAAGCGTATGTGTTTGCATAGTCGCCGACAGTCAAGAAGGTAAAATCTGTGGAAGTTCCGTTTTCCGAAAAATCTTTTTCGGGCAAGTTTGAAAACAGCACGTATTCTTCGGATACTTCGGAAGAAACTTCAGAGCTGTTGTTTTCGGGTTGCTGACAAGAAGCCAGAACGGTTCCTATGAGCAAAGCCGCAAGAAAAACACTGAACAGTTTTTTCATAATAATACCTCTTTTTATTTATTTTAGGTATGTGCCGTTAGTCAGCCAAAAGCTCGTCTGCGGCGGCTTCGTCCTCTTCGGTAAAGTCTATATCCGCAAAATCTGCGTCTATATCCGCTTCTTCCCTGTTCTTTTTGCGGGAAGCAGAAATATCTGCAATTATCTTTTTAACCGCCTTGATCTGGTCTTTCAGAATTCCGCCTATATCTATACGGATATCCTTGGTGCCGTCCTCTTTCTTTGCGATATTAAGATCGTAAAGCACGGCGCGAAGCTTTAAACCGCCGTTTTCGTCCCTTTCATAAACGAAAGGAACGGTCAAAACCGCAACGGTAATAAGCTTTGCGGCAAGTGAAGTTTTTTTCATATTTATTACCTCATACCTTCGATGGTATTTTCGATAGCGCTTTCGATAGAGCCTTCGATAGAATCATACTTGGACTTGAAGTTGTTGGTGCCGCTGAAGGCGATATCGTTCATAAAGGTGTTTATTCCGCCCCACTGGAAGAGGATGCCGTAATCGTATACGCGGCCTGCAAAGATGATATCAAGCATCTTTTCATCGTCCTCGCCCTGAAGCTTGCGGAGCTTGAGCAGGTTATCATAGTAGCTGGTTCTTACAGTGTCGGTAGAAGCCTGAGCCATAGCGTCCATAATGATAGCGGCACGCTCGTAATTCTTGTTGGTCTTGGGAATTGCAACGCAGGTAGCGGCAATTGCGGAAACGTTGGAATAATACTTTTCCTGATCTTCGCTTGCCTTGGGAGTGGGAAGAAGACCGAAGGAGCATTCGAATTCTGCAATTTCAAAAATATCTACCATTGCGATAGCGCGGAACAACGCGCGTTTTTCTGCAATAGCGGTGGAAGCGGCTGTCCATACGCTGGAGAATCTGCCGATGTTTACGGAAGAATCTATATGTCCTACAGCGTCGTCACTGCAGAGATTGTAGATCTTATCGAAAACCTCGATCTGTCTGGTGCCCATAACTGCGATAACGGGCATATCGTTTTCATCCTTGGTGGTAAGACGTTCGCCGGAAGCAAGGAACATAGAGGTAGTGAAGTTGCTGTTGATAAGACAGCCCCAAACGTCGTCAAGGTCCATAGTACCGTCGTTATTCTCTTCACGGGTGATACCCTTGGAGATCTCAAGCATTTTATCCAGAGTCCATTCGCCGTCATATACGAGCTGATAAGGGTCTATGCCGTTTTCGGTGGCAAGATCACGGTTGAAAACAAGGCAGTGGGTGCAATCGTATGCCAGCAGGCAGAGGTCACCGGTGATAAAATACAGCTTGTTATCTATAGAAAGTGTCTCCATAGCAGACTGATCCCACCAAGAGCCGTCAAATGCAACCGCATCTTCAGCCATAAGGTCATAGAACAAGCCTTCTGCGGCAAGGGTAGCGGCTTCGGTCATATAAGGCATAACCGCATCGTAAAGGTCGGTTCCTGCGGATGCATTGGAGCGGATATCCTGAAGCATACCGGCGGAGCTGGTGGTACGGGTTTCGGTGATCTTAACGCCGAAGCGCTGTTCAACGAGGGCGTTACGCTCCAACACAGCGTCCTGCAAAAGCTCGGGAGCCAGCTCGTGAGGAACTACTTCTACGGATTTATACGCGCCGGACCAGTCACCTATGGTAAGTATATTGAACTCATAGGGGGTATTGCCATCGGCAAAATTAACCTCGGGCAGGTTGGAGAACAGCACGTATTCTTCATCGCTGTTTTCCGAAACTTCTTTGGATACTTCGGGGTCAGATGTGTTGTTACAAGCAACCAAAGTAGCGCAGAGCATAAGAACAACCATTAAAATGCAGAGAAATTTTTTCATAAGTAGCTTTCCTTTCTGTTTATGAATTACATTTTCCCGGTGGATCCGAACCCACCATCGCCACGGTCGGTTTGTGAAAGACTTTCCGCTTCGGCAAATTCACCCCGAATAAAAGGCATAATGACCATTTGGGCGATACGCTCTCCTCCGGCGACAGTTTGCGCCGAAGCCGAGTGATTGTGAAGAGCCACCATAACCTCGCCTCTGTAATCCGAATCAACCACGCCGACCTTGTTTGCGGGAGCAAGTCCCCGCTTTGATGCGAGACCGCTTCTGGCAAATATAAAAGCGGCGCAGCCCTCCGGAATTTCCATAGCGAGTCCCGTATGGATCATTACCGTTTCTCCGGGAAGGATAGTAATGTCATCTCCGGGGAGCGAACACAGATCTGCCCCTGCAGCAGCTGCACTTGAATAAACGGGAATTTTCGCTTCGCTATTAAGTTTCACAAATCTCACCGTCATATCCATACTCCCAATGAAATTACATATCTTTATATATACATAGATTTTACCAAATTACACAAAGAAAAGCAACATATTTTTTTCAATTTATGCAAGTTTGTGCAGTTTTTTTGATATTTTTTACACATTTTTACCAAAAAACGCAGTATAAAAATAAACATACCCCGCAAACATAAAGTTTGCGGGGTATATTAAACACGTTGTATTAAGCCGTTTTAGTCTTCCATAAACAGCTCGATGGTATTTGTCATTGCTGTTTCAAATGCAGACTGGTGAGATTCAACGTAGCTGGTGAGGCCTGCGCCGCCGGTCTTAAGGCAGTTGTTGTACCACTGGATACAGTCATCCCAGTTAAATACGATAGAGATATCAACAATACGGTTGGAGAAGAGTACGTCAAGCATTTCTGCTGCGTCATCATCCTGGAGAGCACGCTTGTTCTTAAGAGTTCTTTCGTAGTATTCGGGAGTAATGTACTTTTCTGCGGACCAAGCCATTGCTTCAAGAGTGAAGGTTACGAAATCCATATCCTTGCAGTTTTCCTTGATAGCAACACACTGGAACCAGTAGGGGTTAGCTGCGGAAGCGTAGGTTTCCTGTTCCTTGTTAAGCTTGGGAACGGGAAGGATACCGTATGCTACTTCGGAATCACGGATCTCTGCGCTGTTAACCACGTCAATAGTAGTGATACGGAAGAGAGACTGACCCTTTGCAAAGTTAGCTACGAGAGTAGAATCGGACCAAGTGGTGAAACGCTCGGTATAAGCGCAGGAATCAACAGCGCTGATAACCTTATCGTAAACCTGAGAGAAAGCATCGAAGTTGCGCTCTTCCATAACGGAAAGAACGGGAATATCGTTTTCATCCTTGGTTACCATGGGGCAGTTTGCGCCAACAACAAGGGTATATGTATCGAAAGCTGCCATTACGCTGCCCCAGATAGCATCCTTATTGTGAGTCATATTGCCGTCGCTATCGGGAACAGCGGCAGTCTTTGCCATTTCGCAGAACTTATCAAGAGTCCATTCGCCGTCACGAACCAACTGCGCGGGGCTCTCGAGCTTGTTATTTCTCAGCATTTCTATGTTGTAAACAACGCAACGGGTGTTTTCGTCGTCCATCATAAGAATATCGCCGGTAGAGAAATAAAGCTTATTTGCGATAGACATATCTTCGTTTGCAGCAACATCCCACCAGGACTGGTCAAGGCTGAGATGTGAACCTTCGATAGAATAAAGGTCTGCGAAGAAGCCTTCTGCTGCGAGAGTACCGAGGGTGGAAAGACCGGTTACTATAACATCATAATCATCAATACCGGAAGCTTTGTCGTTCTGAACCTTCTGAATAAAAGGATCCCAAGCGGCAGACCAGATGGTTTCGATAGTAATGCCGTAGCATTCCTTGATCTTCTGGTTACGTTCGAAAGCAGCATCATTTACGGGTTCACCGGTGTTTACATCGGGATCAAGTGCTTCCTTACAGAATGCGTGCCAGCTTTCTGCGGTGTCACCTGCGCTGGCAAGAATTTTAAGAGTCTTGCCGTTGTACTTATCGGTCGCGCCCAGATGAGGAACGTAGGCGTTGGGGTCTACGCTCGCTGTCTCAGAGGTGTTGCCATCGTTCTGGTTGCACGCGCAAAGCAGAACAGAAAGCAGCATCAGTACGACCATAAGCAAGCATACTGTTTTTTTCATGTGTTTTCTCCTTGTATGTAATTTTATTAAGAGCCGTTATTAGTCCTTGGTAAAGAATTCCAAGGTCTTTTCCATTTCAAAATTGAACTGGTCCTGTTCGGATTCAACCAAGCTTGCAAGTCCTCCGTCACCTGCGGAGAAGATGCGGTTGTAGTACTGTATACAATCGTCCCAGTTATAGCAAATGGAAACGTCTGCAATACGGTTGGAGAAGATTATATCAAGCATTTCTGCGGAATCATCGTCATCCAGAATACGCTTGTTCTTAAGAGTTCTTTCGTAATATTCGGGGGTTATGTATTCTTTACCTGTCCAAGCCAAAGCTTCAAGAGCGAAGGTAACGAAATCTACATCCTTGCAGTTTTCTTTAATGGATATTGCGTGGAAGTGGTAGGGGTTGATAGTGGTGCAATAAGCTTCCTGCTCTTCATCGTACATAGGAATGGGAAGGATACCGTAGCGGATATCAGCTTCACGCAAGCCCTTGCCGCTTACTGCGTTAATAGTGATGGTATAGAACAGAGACTGACCTTTTTGGAAGTTTTCGCATACTTTATATGCATCAGAAGCGTCCCAGGAATACCACTGTTCGGTATATGCAGTGGTTTCTCTGTCTGTACAGATTTCCCAAACCTTTTCAAAGGCTTCAACGTTTCTGGCGTCCATCATTGCAAGACGGGGGATATCATCTTCGTCCTTGGAAACGAGAGGACAGTCGGAACCGAGAATAAGAGTATAGCTTTCAAAGCTTGCCTGAACGAGACCCCAAACGTCGCCGCCGGTAACAGTCATCTTACCGTCGCCGTCGCCTTCATGAGAGGCAACCTTTGCCATTTCATAAAGCGCATCGAGAGTCCACATGTGATCATAAACAAGCTGTGCGGGATTTTCGAGATTGTTATCCTCTATAATATCCTTGTTGTAAAGGATGCAACGGGGATAATCGTCATCCAGCATAACGATATCGCCGGTAGCGAAATACAATTTACCTGCTACGGACATATCATCGTTAAAGGGCTGGTCCCACCAAGGCTGATCCAAATGGAGATTAGAGTTTTCGATAGAATTAAGGTCAAGGAAGAAGCCTTCTGCCGCAAGGGTAGAAAGCATTTGAAGACCGGTAACCATAACGTCGTAATTATCAATACCGGCTGCCTTGTCATCACGCACACGTGCGAGATATCCGCCTGCATCCTGCCATACTGTTTCGATAGTAAAGCCATAGTTTGCCTCAAGCTGCAGATTGCGTTCATAAGAGGCGTCGTTAATAGGCTCGTTGGTGATTTCGATAGCGCTGAATGCTTCTTTGGAATAATTGTTATTTTCATGGCTGGAAAGTATGGTAAGCACCTTTCCATTATAAGCATCGGTCTCACCAAGGTGAGGAACGTATGCCTGGGGTCCTGCTGATACTTCAGCATCGGATGCATTGGATGCATCGTTACAAGAAGCCAAAGCCATTGTTAACAAGGAAATGAGTACCAAAAGAATGCAAATAGTCTTTTTCATTTTTCTCTCCTTTTCACAGGTATGTTTTTAATAGGATACTGAAAAGTATCCTATTGAAACAGGGGTACCCCTGTTTGCGTTTGCTTTTTAGCAAATTATATTATACTGCACAAACCGTTTATTGTCAAGTGCGATAAATTTTACCTTTTAACAAAAAATTCTTTATACCAAAGCAAGAAGGAATAGATCATCCATATCTTGCGCATATTGTGTTTTCCCGCCTTGTGGGAATCCAAAAGCTTCATAAGCTCCTTCGTATCGAAGAAGAGGTTTGCGTTTTCGCTCTCGAACTCTTCCTTAACGGTATTATAATACTCATCCTGACGCAAAAGCTCGTCCAAAGGTACGGGAAATCCTCTTTTTACCATTTTCGCGCTTCGTTCGGGAATATGCTTAGCCGCCGCATAACGGAGAGCCGTTTTTGTCTGTTCCTTGGTAGCCCTGTATTTTGCGGGGATCTGCATTGCGGTTTCCAGCACCTCTTTATCAAGGAAGGGAACGCGAAGCTCAAGAGAGTGAGCCATACTCATTCTGTCTGCCTTTACCAGAATATCGTACGCCATCCACACGTGAATATCTGCGTACTGGGTCTGGGAGGCGGGGTCCAGTTTTTCGACCTTATCGAACACGGGCTTGGACGCCAACGCGGGAGAATCCACTTTGGGATGTCCCTTTAAAACTACGCTTGCAGACTGTGCATTAAACACGTAATTTGCTCTTGCATATCTTTCCCAAGGCTCCATTGCCCCTGCGGTGATAAAATGCTTGCCCTTAAAATCGGGAAGAACGTTTGCAATCCCTGCCAAGGCTTTGCGTATGAAGCGGGGAACCTTTTGGTATTTACCAAAATGCCATTCGCTCTGGTAGAGAGGATAACCGCCGAACAGTTCGTCCGCTCCTTCGCCGGAAAGCACTACCTTAACGTATTTGGATGCGGTTTCCGCAAGGAAAAACAGCGGGATTTCCGAAGGGTTGGAAAGAGGCTCATCCAGATAATACTGAATGTCGTGAGCACGGGTGAAAAACTGCTCGTCCTTCATAACCGTGGGGATATTGGGAAGTCCCACAGCGGATGCGAATATGGAGGCATCCTGCAGTTCGCTTACCTTTTCTCTTTCATAGCCGATAGAGAAGGTTTTTACCGGTTCACCGGTAATTTCCTCGTTGCGGGCGGAAACCGCCTTTGCAACCATAGAGGAATCCACGCCGGAGGAAAGGAAGCAGCCAACCTCTACGTCGGCAATACGGTGAGCTTCCACACTTTCCGCAAACACGGAATTTATCTTATCCGCCCATTCATCTATACTGCCTTCGTTTTTGATATTCCACTTTATATCGTAATATTTCTTTATATTCAGGACACCGTTTTTGTATGTGAAAAAGTGTCCTCCCTGGAGGCGGAACACGTTTTTAAACATGGTATCCTCCCCTACCGTGTATTCGTAGGTGAGATACTGTGCAAGCTTATCTGTGTTAAGCTCCTTAACAAAATCGGGATGGGGCAGGAATGACTTTATCTCGCTGCCGAAGATAAAGCTTTTTTCATCTTTGTAATAATAAAAAGGCTTTATTCCGAAAATATCTCTGCAGCCGAAAAGGGAGTTTTCTTTTTTATCCCAAATAACGAAAGCGTACATGCCACGCAGTTTTTCGCATATTTTTTCGCCGTATTCCTCGTATCCGTGAAGCACCACCTCGCTGTCCGAACCGGAAACGAATGTGTGTCCCGCCGCTACGAGCTTTTCACGTATTTCGCGGAAATTATATACCTCGCCGTTAAAAACCAGCACCTTTGTGCCGTCTTCGTTCTGCATAGGCTGTGCGCCCGAGGCGATATCTATAATGGAAAGGCGGCGAAAGCCCAAAGCCACGCCCTCATCCACGTAATATCCTTCGTCATCGGGGCCGCGGTGAACGATGGTATCTGCCATGGATTTTATAATATTTCCATCGTTATCGCGCTTTTCTGTTATTTTATATCCAACAAATCCGCACATATTTTTTACCTGACCTGTTTTCCCATAGTTTTTATGCAGGCTTCAGCAAGCACTTCCATAGCATCCACACAAGATTCAGGATGCTCGCCTCTGAAAACGAGAGAAAGCTCTGTACAGCCCAAAATTATTTTTTCCGCCCCCAAGGATAACATATGATCGCATATTCTTAAAAACATTTCTTTATCCACTGAAACGCCTTTTTTAACCTGATCGTAAATTACGGACATTACCATTTTCTGATGCTCTGTATCGGGAATGACAGCCTTTATCCCCTGTTTTTCCAAGGAATACTGCAAAACTCCCGTTTTTACCGTACCGTCGGTTGCAAGAATACCTGCGGTTTTTACGCCCTGAGCGCAAAGTTTTTTCGCCACCTCATCGGGCATATGGATGACGTTTGCATCAAGACGGGGCGCGTATTCATCGTACAAAGCGAAGGAGGTAACGCAGGGCACCGCAATTACGGTACAGCCTTGGGAAACCAGAAGGTTGCCCATACGCAGAATAGCGTCCACGGGAGAAGGGTTGCTTTTATCCAGAAGGTAAGCTGTCCTGTCCGGCACGCGGGGAAAGCTGGCAAGCACCATATCTATATGCTCCGTATCCGAAAAAGCGGAGGTTTTTTTGGTTATTAGTTCGCAGAAATATACGCCCGCCATAGGGCCCATTCCGCCGATAACGCCGAGAATATCAGTCATTATAGCCTCTTTTACCGAAGTGTTTTTTGTATTTTTCATAGTAATGGTACTGACCGACCACAAAACGCATAGTGCGCTTTAAGCCCATATCGGGGCCGTACCAGGATTGACGCAGACACTTTTTTTGCTTTACAAGCTGTTTTGCCTTTTTTACAAGGCTTTGATCCGAAACGTATTTATATATTATACCCTTGGGAACGGTTGTCCACAAGCATTCGTTGCGGGCATAAACGCAATCGTGAGGAGCGTTTTCGTATACGTCCTTTACCAGAAATTCCGCCAGATTATAGCCTGCGGCGCAAACGAAAAAGCTGCTTCTGCCCTGACGGGGGTTGGTTTCAAAAAGCTTGTACTGCCCGTCGCGGGGGTCTTTTTTCATATCTATATTTATAAATCCGTGGTAGCCGATTTCTTCAAAGAATTTAACAAGGCGTTTTTCCATAATTTCGTCGCTGCCGGAGATTATGGCGGCATAAGAGCCGATACCTTCGGGAGTGTGCTCTTCCAAAAGCACGTTACCCATACAGATCATACGGCACTTCCCATCATTACCCACGTAGGCGTTTACAACACGCATTGCGCTGTCGTCCCCCGGGATAAACTCCTGAATAATAAGGGTATCACGGTAAGAGGAAGAGTATATCGCCTGAACTACCGCCTTGAATTCTTCTTCGCTCTGAATTACGAACACCTTTTTCTTGCCCTTAAAGGAGCAGTTCCAATACGCCACGCTGTTAGAAGCCTTTACCACCACGGGAAAACCGAATTCGGGGGTAAAGGTATCCTTGGTTTCAAAGGTCATTTCTGCGGTGCGGGGGTAAAGAAAACCGTATTCTTCGCACATTTTATAAAAGTTTTCTTTTAATGAAAGCTTCATAAGCAGTTCGTAATCCGGCACTGCAAAGCGGTACATATCCTTAATTCTTTCGCAATTACGGCTTACGAGCTTGGTATAATTATCGCCGCAGGGAACGAGTATAAGAGTTTTTTCCTTGTGGGAATTATAAAATTCCGTCATTACCGAAACGAAGATATCGTCATCCTCTATATTCGGCTCAACCTTTACCACCTGCACGATACGGCTGTCTGCGGTAGCGGGGAGTCTTCCCTTGCCTATCGCCATAGAGGATATACCGTATTTTTCGTGAAAGCATCTTGCCATTCCGTATACATTTTGGTCACTGCCCAAAAGCACGGGCAAAAAGCCTGTATTCGCCATAACAAACCCTTCTTTACTGCTTTAAACAATTTTACAGAATATTGTACCACGAAAAAAGATATATTGCAAGTAAAAAATACCCTGTAAATGTGAAAAGAGCTGTTGCAAATTTCTTGCAACAGCTCCGAAGCTCTGTTTTGTTTAGTCAACCAGTTTATCAAGTTGTCCTTCGGTTACGGCAATGGCAAACTGAGGGAAATCATCCTTGGGAGAAATGCAAGCACTTCCCTGCTCTGCGGTGCCTTCGAGATAGTAACAATCATCCAGAGGGTTTGCTTCCATCATATCAATAACTATGCCCGCACAGGTCTGCCCTGTAAGCTTTCCTGCGTTTACCAACCGGTAATAGATTCCGTCCATACTGTTACCGATAATACCGCCGACAAACATACCGCCGGTAACCTCGCCTTCGTTAAAGCAACGGCTTACCTCGCCGGTAAGGAAATTGCCTACGATACCCGCCAAGGTGGAATCCCCCTTTACGGTACCGCCGTTATAGCAGTTTTTAACGTAAGAGAATTGAGCAAATCCCACGATACCGCCGCACCAATCCGCTTCGCATATTATTGTGCCCCAGTTAGCGCAGCCGTCTATAATTGAGCCGCCGATAGCAGCTGCAATTCCGCCGCCGCCCACAACGGTGCCTTCGGCAAAATAGCAGTTGGATATGGTAGGCATTTCGGGTGAATCTTTTCTCACGGTAGTGTTGACGATTCCGCCGTTACGCACGTAGGAATATACAACGCCAAGATTTTTAATATTACCGCGCACGTAACCGAACAGACTGCCTTCGTACACACCGGCAACAACATATCCCTTGCCGTCAAAGGTGCCGTCAAAATAATTCTTTGCTGTGGCTATGGAAGTCCATTTGTTGTAAGACGCATCCGATTCGGGAGAAGGAGTGCCTTCGTTAAGCTTTATGGAAGCGCCGAGGGCGATAAACTGACCTTCATAAGAGTTACCGCTGTTAACAGACTGGGCGAAAAACGCAAGCTGTGCGGGAGTTTTTATAATAAACGGATCGTTTTCCGTTCCCGTGCCGGATTCAAATCCTTCCGCAACGGTTCCGTCCCAAGCATCACCCGTTATCTGAGGAATGTTAAGTACGGGACGTTTTACCACGGGAGCGGATATTACAATATCGTCATCAGGTTCGGGTTCAGGTTCGGGCTCGGGTTCGGGCTCGGTTGAAGCCTCTGCATCAGGATCATAGGGCGCGCTTTCCTCTGCCGAAACCTCTGTATCGGGGTTGTAATCTCCGCTTTCTTCAAAGGAAACCTCGTCCCTTGAAGAATCTGCGTTTTCCTCGTCATCGGGTATTCCCGAGGTTTCGATACCGTCATCCTTCGGCTCTTCCGAAATCTCCGTTCCGATTTCAACACTCTCTTCGCCTCTGTCTGCTATAGGTGTGGAATTTTCCCCGCCCACGCCTGCAGGGGGAACGGGAGAATTGCACGCCGCAACAAGGCAAACAACCAACAAAGCAACAATAATAATACTTATTTTCTTCATAACAAGCCTCCTGTCATAATAAAAAAGCACAGACTTACCCGTAATAAATTTACGGAGCCTGCGCCAAGCTTTATGTTTTTACAGCAAAATCAACCTACGGCGGACTCCACTTACAAGGATATTATAACACACAAATGTCACATTGTCAACATAAAAATAACCACAAAAATATCGGCTCCGTTTTAAGCGGAGCCGATACACACTTTGTTATGTTATCTTATTTGAAGAGACCTTCGAGCAAGCCCATAAGGTTGTACTTTGCAAACACGGTAACGGTGATCAAAGAAATGGTGGACATGATCTTGATAAGAATATCCAAAGAAGGACCAACGGTATCCTTAAGAGGATCGCCTACGGTGTCACCCACAACTGCTGCGCTGTGAGCATCGCCGCCCTTCTTGTGGCCGGCAACGCCGCCAACTTCGATATATTTCTTTGCGTTATCCCATGCGCCGCCGGCATTACCGGTGAACAGAGCAAGCATGATAGCGGAGATGGTAGCGCCTACGAGAACGCCGCCAACGAATTCTGCACCGAAGATAAAGCCGCAAACAACGGGGAATGCGATAGCAAATACTGCGGGAACGCGCATTTCCTTAAGAGCGCCCTGAGAGGAGATTTCGATACAAGTCTTGTAGTCGGGAAGAACCTTACCTTCAAGCAGACCGTCGATTTCTCTGAACTGACGGCGAACTTCTTCAACCATCTTACGAGCAGCCTTAGCAACAGCGTTGATAAGCATACCGGAGAACATGAAGGGAAGAGCCGCACCAACGATAGCACCAACGAGAGCTGCGGGTTCGATAACGTTAAGAGTGATCTTATCGAGAGCGCCTTCTGCAAAGTTGGGAACTTCGGGAGCTGCAGTGTATGCGAAGATGTAAGAGGTCATCATAGAAAGGGTTGCAAGAGCAGCGGAGCCGATTGCAAAGCCCTTACCGATAGCTGCGGTGGTGTTACCTACTGCGTCAAGCTCGTCAGTGATTTCACGAACTTCGGGTTCGAGGTAGGACATTTCTGCGATACCGCCTGCGTTATCGGAGATAGGACCGTAAGAGTCAACGGAAACGGTGGTAGCAACGAAGGAAAGCATACCGATAGCGGCAGCTGCAACGCCGTACATACCGGAAAGGAGATAAGAACCGTAAATTGCAATACCAAGAACTACGCAGGGAAGCATACAGGAGATCATACCGAGTGCAAGACCCTGAGTGATGGTGAGTGCGGAGCCTTCGATAGAAGAAGCGGAAAGCTCTTTGGTAGGCTTGTAATCATAGCTGGTGTAGTACTCTGCGATCTTACCGATAACGATACCTGCAATGATACCGATAGCAGCAGCAACCCAGGGAGATATCCAGCCGATGTGGAATTCAACGGAATCGAATACGGAAAGGTTATCGTAACCTTCGATCATAAGACCGGTGAACTTGTTGAAGGAGAAATAAGCGATAACGCCGCCGAGAACCATAGTAAGGATCGCGGAGATATATGTAGCGCCGTTAAGCTCTTTGTGGGGGTTATCGGAAAGCTTCTTACGGATGAAGAGAGATGCGATACCGATTACACAGGAGATAAGACCTGCGCCTGCGAATGCGAGGGGGAAGTAAAGCATTGCTTCAAGCATTTCGGTGTTGTCGAAAACGTGCTTTGCAAAAAGCTCGATAGCGAGAATAGCGCCGGAAAGAAGTGCGCCAACGTAACTTTCAAGAAGGTCGGAGCCGAGACCTGCAACGTCACCTACGTTATCGCCAACGTTGTCTGCGATAGTAGCGGGGTTACGGGGATCGTCTTCGGGAATGTGTGCTTCGGTCTTACCAACAAGGTCAGCACCCATATCTGCAGCCTTGGTGTAGATACCGCCGCCGATACGTGCGAAGATTGCGATAATAGAGCAGCCGAGAGCATAACCGGAAAGGGTCATGGTAAAGCCTGCACCGAAGTTAAGAGAAGGATTGATAAGACCGAGAATGCTCTTGCAGGAAGCTGCCTGAGTGCCTGCAACGGAAGCGTCGATCTGACCGAGTCCTACGCCGAATACGAGGAATACGATGAATATACCCAAAAGTGCGCAGCCGGAAACGCAGAGACCCATTACGGAGCCGCCTTTGAAGGCTACCTTCAAGGTATTGGACAGAGATTTGGTGGTACGTGCGGTGTTGGTAACGCGAACGTTTGCGAAAGTAGCGATCTTCATACCAACCCAGCCTGCGGAAGCGGACATGGTTGCACCAACGAGGAATGCAACAGCAGAAGACCAAGAGATAACGAGAGCAAGAAGAACCGCAACAACAACTGCTACGATAGCAACTATCTTGTACTCGTAGGTAATGAAGGCATTTGCACCAACGCGGATAGCGGAAGCGATCTCACGCATTCTGTCGGTACCTTCATCGAGCTTCTTAACAGAGAAATAGTTGAATGCAGCGTAGCCGAGACCACAGATAGCAGCAACTATTACAATGCCAAGGACGAGAGTAACGTTCATATTCATTTCTCCTTATATTTTTACGGCTTTTTGCCGTTTATTTATTGTTTGCAAGCGGACCTTCCTAAAAATGCCCATAGCTTGCATGCTACATATTATATATGAAGATTTCCACCTTGTCAATATACAAAAATCAAAAACACGAGAGCTTTTTAGACAAAAAATTTCCTTCTTTGCGAAACACCTTTGTATGTTTTGCGACCGCAACGAATCCGGTCGCAAAGTTCCGGGGATTCTTTGAAACAACTGTTCACAAAATTTACAATTTTCACCGTATTTTTGCAAAAAACGGGGGTTAAAATCAAAAAAACTTAATATCCCCTTTGTTTCGCCCCTGTAATGCGGCATTTTTCGGCAGGTTTACCAAAGTAAAATAAGGTATATAATGTTTAGCCAAAACCACCAAGGAAAGAAAGGACCGAAAAAAATGGATAACGGAGATATACTTATATCCGATTGCGATGATTTTGTTCTGGAATACAGATTATGCGGAAATATAATAGCCGTAACCAAACGGTATGAGGATGGAAAAAGCGAATGCGAGGTGGTTTTCACCCGTTTGGAGGGAGAAAAGCTGCGAAAGCTGTGCGGTATGCTGTGGGCGGCGAGGGCTACCCCAAAAACAGCAAAGGAACTGGCAGAGGATATTGAGGTTTAATATTGACATCGGGCGCAAAAATTGATATACTTATATGAAGAATTATTTTAATTATAAGGTATGAGGTTTTTGCCGGTATGAGCAGACGGAAGATAATAAGCTTTGCAAACCAAAAAGGCGGCGTGGGAAAGACTACCAGCGCCGTAAATATTGCCGCCTGCGTAGCAGCAAAGGGTAATAAGGTGCTGTTGGTGGATGCAGACCCTCAGGGCAACGCCACAAGCGGTCTGGGAATTAACAAGCGCACAGCCCCCGGCAGCGTTTATGACGTTCTGATCGGCAGAAAAACGGCATCCGAATGTATTTGCCGTTCCTCCGCCCAAAATCTTTACGTTATACCTTCCAGCATAGACCTGGTAGCGGCAGAGCTGGAATTGGCGGATATCCACCGCAGAGAATCCCGTTTAAAGATCGCTTTGGACACGGTGAGCGATCAATTCGATTACATAATCATAGACTGCCCGCCCTCTCTTGGACTTACCACGCTTAACGCGCTTACCGCATCCGACGGCGTTGTGATACCCCTGCTGTGCGAATATTACTCACTTGAAGGATTATCACAGCTCACTCTTACCATAAAATCCGTAAGAAAGCTTTATAACCCGTCATTGGAGCTTATCGGAGTACTTGTGAATATGTATGACGGCAGGCTTAATCTTACCGCTCAGGTAATGAACGAGATTAAAAAATATTTTGCGGACAAGCTGTTTTCCACACCTGTGCCGAGAAACGTAAAGCTTTCCGAAGCGCCCAGCTACGGTCTTGCCATTGTAGATTACGACCGTTCATCAAAGGGTGCGGCGGCATACTCTGCTCTGGCAGAAGAATTTACAGAAAGGTGCAAGTGATAAATTATGGCAAAATCTGCAGACAGACAAAGACTCGGCAGAGGGCTTGACGCCCTTATGTTTGATAACGAATACGAAATATCATCCCCCGGCGGAAGCGGTGTTACCATGGTTCGGCTTACAAATATAGAGCCCAACCCCGCCCAGGCAAGAAAAAAGTTTGACCCCGTTTTGCTGGAAGAGCTGGCGGAATCTATAAAGGAACACGGTATTATACAGCCTATCGTAGTTCGGGATATGGGCAACGGATATTACGGCATTATTGCCGGTGAACGCCGTTGGCGCGCCGCACGGATAGCGGGACTCACGGAGGTGCCCGTTTTGGTTAAGGATACCGACGAGGTTTCCGCCGCGGAAATATCTCTTATAGAAAACCTGCAAAGAGAAAATCTTAATCCCGTTGAAGAAGCCTACGGGTATAAGGATCTGATAGAAAATTATTCTCTTACTCAGGAGCAGGCGGCGCAAAAGGTGGGAAAATCCCGTGCTGCCGTGGCGAACATACTGCGTCTTTTAAAGCTTCCCGAATCGGTGCTTGAGCTGGTTAGAGAGGATAAGCTCACCTACGGCCACGCCCGCGCCTTACTTCCCCTTACGGACAAGCTTACAGAACAGGCGATATTCGCCCACGCAAACAACATAATATCCGGTATGCTTTCGGTAAGAGAGACCGAAGCGTTGGTAAAACGGATAATGGAAAACAAGCCCCTTCCCGTAAAAAGCCCCGTAGAGACCGAATATTACAAGCGTCTGGAAAGCAAGGTAAGCGAGCAGGTGGGCAGAAGAGTATCTATTAACGGAAACAAGCTCTCCATTGCGTATTCCGGAACGGAAGACCTGGAGCAACTTATAAAATCTTTGTGCGGAAGCACTTTCTTTGAGGAGTAAAATAAAATGCTTGATATTAAATTTTTAAGAAACAACCCCGATATCGTAAAACAGAACATTAAAAACAAGTTTCAGGAAAACAAGCTCCCTCTCGTTGACGAGGTTATAGAACTTGACGCCGCTTCCCGCGCAGCACAGCAGGAGGCAGATAATCTCCGCAGCGAAAGAAACCGTCTTTCCAAGCAGATAGGCGCTTTGTACGGTCAGGGCAAGAAGGAAGAAGCAGAGGCTGCAAAAGCAACCGTAAACGCTCAGGCCCAGAGACTTGCAGAGCTTGAAAAGCTGGAAGAAGAATACGCTGAAAAGATAAACAAGATAATGATGGTTATTCCCAACATTATCGATCCTTCCGTTCCTATCGGCAAGGATGACAGCGAAAACGTTGAACTGCAGAGATTCGGCGAACCCGTTACCCCCGATTTCGAGATCCCCTACCACACCGATATTATGGAGCGCCTTAACGGTATCGACCTTGATGCCGCACGCAAGGTTGCGGGCAACGGCTTTTATTATCTTACCGGAAACATTGCCCGTCTCCATTCCGCAGTGCTTTCCTATGCAAGAGATTTTATGATCGACAGAGGATTTACCTACTGTATTCCTCCTTATATGATCCGTTCTTCCGTTGTTACCGGCGTTATGAGCTTTGCTGAAATGGAAGCTATGATGTATAAGATAGAAGGCGAGGATCTGTTCCTGATCGGTACCAGCGAGCACTCTATGATCGGCAGATTTATAGACAGCATCGTGCCCGAAGAAAAGCTCCCCTACACTCTCACCAGCTATTCTCCCTGCTTCCGTAAGGAAAAGGGCGCTCACGGTATAGAGGAAAGAGGCGTTTACCGTATACACCAGTTTGAAAAGCAGGAAATGATAGTTGTGTGCAAGCCCGAGGAAAGCCCCATGTGGTTTGATAAGCTTTGGCAGAACACCGTTGACCTGTTCAGAAGCATGGATATCCCCGTAAGAACTCTTGAATGCTGCTCCGGCGACCTTGCAGATCTTAAGGTTAAGAGCGTGGATATTGAGGCTTGGTCCCCCAGACAGCAAAAATACTTTGAGGTTGGTTCTTGCTCCAATCTGGGCGATGCTCAGGCAAGACGCCTTAAGATACGTGTTAATGGCAAAAACGGCAAATATCTTGCTCATACCCTTAACAACACCGTTGTTGCACCTCCCAGAATGCTTATCGCATTCCTTGAAAATAACCTTAGAGAGGACGGCAGTATTGCTATTCCCGAACCTCTCCGTCCCTATATGGGCGGCATGACCGAAATAAGATAGGAGCCATGCAAATGACTGTAACCTACCTTGTTTGGGGAATCACCGCAGGACTGTGCGCGGCTACCCTTTACCTTTATTTTATAAAACGCACCTGCGGAAGCTTTATTAAAGCTCTTACGGATAACGGCTGCTTTGGCGCAGAAAACGCCAAAAGCTGCGAAGAGCTGGGCATAAAAAACCCCGATGGTTATCTTAAAAAACAGCTTGAACAAAACGGCGGTATGTCCAAAATGGTAAAGGCCGATGAGAACGGGAAATATTATATTCCCGAAGAGTATTCTTCTCTTGCCGGCAAAAAATACCGCGCAGAAACTATTCCTTTTATCGGCGTGCTGGGATTAATAGTCCTTATAATCCTTGTGGGTGCGGTGGCATCTTATCTGCTGCCCGGAATTTTAGACAGCTTGGGTGAATTGTTTTGAATAACGAAGTAAAAAGCGCATTAAAAAGCCCCTTTATTAAAATAATATTGTTGGCTATGGTGTTGGTGATAATCACCGTGGTGGTATTCTTTTCCATGGGCTACCGCTTTGTTTCCACCGATGAAGGCTACCGTTTTTTCGGAAAAGCATCCGGCGGTCAGGAAATGACAGGCACCATACGTTACCCCAACGGGGACACAGCCACTCTGGATTTTGCCGCAGGAAAGATAGTCT
>JAFOBR010000069.1 GCA_017381715.1 Clostridia bacterium | reverse complement strand
ACCGTTTTCCCGCATTACCTCGGTAAGAGATCTTGTGGGGGGATAATGTATAAAACAAACTATTTCCGCTTGGGGGTTTTCTTCTTTAAGCTTTAGCGCCTCTTTTATTGAAAGATTAAGCCTTCCTGCTTCACGGGCAATAATTTTTTTGTCTTTTTCGCTTGCCCCGTTTTCTTCCACCCAGCCGCGGGTACCGCAAATAATAAGATCTTCCGCAAGGTAAGCGTTATTATATAAAAAATCTATACTGTCTGCGCCGGAGGCTTCTTTATATTCTTTCAGTTTTTTTGCGCTTTGCCACCAAAGATCGTGGTTTCCCTTGGAAATTATCTTTTTTCCGGGAAGGGAGTGGATAAACGCCAGATCCTCCACCGCATTTTCAAACCGTAACCCCCAGGAAATATCTCCCACGATCACCACCGTGTCGGTGTCCTTAACGGTAGTGCGCCAATTTTCTCTTAATTTTTCGGTGTGATTTTCCCATTTTGCGCCGAAAACGTCCATAGGCTTGTCCGCATCGTGGGAAAGATGCAGGTCTGCTATTACGAATACCGCCATAGGATCTTCACCGCCTTTAAACTAAATAAAGAATAATTTTTAATGGTTTTGGGCAAACTGTATATGAAACGGAGGGATAATTAATGGAACAAAAACACGTAAACCACGGTATTGATTGCAACGTTACCGATTGCATTTACCATGCGGAACAGCGCATTTGCACAGCTCCCAAGATAAACGTGGGACCTACCCATGCGGAATGCTCTTCACAGACCGCTTGCAACACCTTTAAGTCTGCGGAAGACTGCCATCACTGCAAGTAAAGAGATTTCTTTATATCCGCTTTATCCACTACACGGGTGAAGCGGATCTCTTTTTTGTATATATCTGCAAGGGGCGCGGGGATTTGGGTTGCCGTATACTTGCTCAACGCTTCGTGGGTGGTTTCTTTCACACCCAAAGCCTGCGCAACCGCAGGAGCGAATTTATAAGGCGAAGCGGTGGAAACCACCATACATTTTCCCGTGCTGCCCATAACCGCAGCGGCGGTGTGGGTGTCTATGGTATAGTCGTATTCTTTGAATACGTGTTCAATGATCTGTGCCGTGCTTTCGTCATCACAGCAGGAGCAGCCGAACTCTGCTTCAAGTACATCAAGCTGTTCTTTGGTAAGGGAGAATATACCGTCTTCCTTAAGGCTTTCCATAAACGCTTTTGTCTGCGCGGGACCAAAATCAAAGCAAAGCAGTCTTTCAAGGTTGGAAGCTATAAGTATATCCATAGAAGGAGAAGTTGTTGCGTAGAAGGGACGGCGGATATCGTAAACGCCGGTCACAAAGAAATCGGTAAGCACACGGTTTTTGTTGGATGCGCAAACAAGTCTTCCCAAAGGAATACCCATTTTCTTTGCTATCCAGCCTGCAAGAATATCGCCGAAGTTGCCGGTGGGCACGGATACGTTAAGAATTTCACCTTCCTTAATAAAGCCCTGTCTTACAAGGTCAATGTAGGAAGAAACGTAATAAGCCACCTGAGGCACAAGACGGGCAATATTTATGGAGTTTGCAGAGGAAAGGAATTCGCCCTGCTCTGCGGCTGTGTTTTTAATATCCTCGTCTGCAAAAATAGCCTTTACCGCAGACTGTGCATCGTCAAATTACCGCGCACGGCAATAACGTTTACGTTGTTGCCTTCTTGTGTAGCCATCTGTCTTTTCTGGGTATCGGAAACACCGTCGGTAGGATAATATACGGTTATGCGGGTCTGCTCAAGATCCTTAAAACCTTCCATAGCCGCCTTGCCCGTGTCGCCGGATGTAGCGGTAACGATATGGGCAGTTCTGGTTTCTCCGCACTTTTTCATAGACATACGCAGAAGTCTGGGCATTATCTGCAAAGCCATATCCTTAAAAGCGCATGTGGGGCCGTGCCACAGCTCAAGGAAGGCAGTATCGCCGCAAACCTTTACGGGTGCGGGGGAGGGGTCGAAATTGGGGTAAGCGTATGCTTTTTTACATTCTTCCGCAATCTCTTCCTTGCCCAGCTCGGGGAAGAATTTATACAGAATTTCTGCGGCTATTTGGTTGTATTCATAGCCGTAAAAAGCGTTTATTTCCTCTTTGGTAAGGGTGGGGATTTCTTCGGGTATAAACAATCCTCCGTCAGGTGCAAGACCCTTGCAGATCGCCTCGGGGGCAGAGTAGTATTTTTTTTCGCTGTCGCGCGTGCTGTAGTATTTCATCAGAATGCTTCCTTTATGTGATTTATGCTTTTAATCTCTCCGCTTTTAAAGGCGTATACCTCAACAATATCGTTACGCAGAGAGAAAACTCTTCTGTTAAATGTGAAAAACTTGTGCTTTACGGGAATTTTCCCGTTTTTTAAATAATGCTCGGTAAGGTCTTTTCTCGCTTTTAAAAACCTTTTTATCTTTTCTTCGTCCACCGCTTGGGCAGGGGTGCCGAAAGCGTCTCCCGTGCGGGTCTTTACCTCCACGAACGCCAAAACCCCTCTGCGAAACGCCACAATATCCACTTCGCCTCCCCGTATACGGTAGTTACGTGCCAGAATTTTGTAGCCCTGGGAAACCAGATATTCCGCCGCCTTGTCTTCGCCCAGCCTTCCTATGTCTGCCATCGGTCACTCACCCAACAGCTTTTTAAGAAAGCTTTTTCTGTGTACGGGAGAAGCGCCGTGCTTAAGCACCGCTTCTCTGTGGTCCTTGGTGGCATATCCCTTGTGCTTTGCAAAGCCGTATTCGGGATATTCTTTGTCCATTTCCATACAATGTCTGTCCCTGCTCACCTTGGCAAGTATGCTTGCCGCCGCAATGGAAGGGCTGAGCGCATCTCCCTTGATCACGGGACGGGCATCTATTTCAAAACCTCTGGCAATATTTCCGTCTATAAGAGCGTATTCGGGCTTGGTATTTAAGCTTTCTATCGCCCGCTTCATCGCCAGCATGGATGCGTTAAGAATATTTATTTCCTCAATCTCTTCAACGCTTGCGCTTGCAATTGCGTAATCAACTGCAAGGGATATGATTTCGTCAAACAGCTTATCTCTTTGCTTTTCCGTAAGCTTTTTGGAATCGTTCAGACCGGATATTTCAATGCCGTGGGGAAGTATTACTGCGGCGGCGAACACGGGACCCGCAAGAGGACCTCTGCCTGCCTCGTCGCAACCGCAAATGATATTATAGCCTTCGCTTTTGACCTGATTTTCGATATCCCAATTCATATCTTATACCAACGTATCCAAAGTTATTTTGCCAATCTTACCACCGCGGAATTCATCAAGTATAGTGGCGGAACAGCGCTCTTCGTTTATCTCGCCGCCGCTTATAAGCATTCCGCGTTTTCTGCCTATTTTTTCAAAAATTTCAAAATCCATATCCTCGTCGGAAAGGGTTATACCATATCTTTCCGCCAGTAAATGGGGGTATTTATCTCTTAAAATTCCGCAAAGCTTTACGGAAAGGGTAAGGGTATCCAATATTTCGTCCCTTATAGCGCCCGTGCAGGCAAGGTTGATGCCTACCTGCTGGTCATCAAACTTGTGCCAAAGCAGACCGGGGGTGTCCAAAAGGTCGATTCCGTAGGGGGATGCTATCCATTTAAGATTACGGGTAACACCGGGGCGGTCCTCCGCCACAGCCTTGCTGGTTTTGGTAAAGCTGTTTATAAAGGTGGATTTACCTACGTTGGTAACTCCCACCACCATTGCACGCAGAGTAATGTTCATACCCTTGCTTGCGGCTTTTTCCAGCTTTTCCGCCATAAGCGTGCGCAGCTTGGGGGCAACGGAATTTATATTAAGTCCCGTTTTGCAGTCTATGGGAATAACCGTTCTGCCTTCGGAGCGCAGTTTTTCCACCCACGCTTTTGTCTGTGTTTCGTCTGCAAGAGAGCATTTGTTTATTAAGGTAAGTCTGGGCTTTTGGGGAAAAAGCTCTTTTATATCCGGATTTTGCGAAGAATAAGGCACACGGGCGTCAAGAATTTCTATAACCGCATCGGTCATAGAAGACATTTCTTTTAACTGGCGCTTGGCTTTCGCCATATGCCCGGGGTACCATACTATAGGATCTGCCATAATTTAATCCACCGTTCCAAACTCCGGCGCGAGTCTTACAATAACTCTGCCGATAATGTTGTGTTCGTCCAGACAGCCGATCACGCGGCTGTCCGTAGAATCGTTGCGGTTATCACCCATTACGTATACCTGCCCTTCGGGTACGGTGAATTCACCGTTGTAAAAGGCGGCGTAATGCATATCCCCCTCGCGGCGGAGCACGTAATCCTCTTCCAGAAGCTCTCCGTCAACGAAGACCTGCCATTTTTCAAAGTCTATCTTTACGGTCTGTCCTTCGGTGGCGATAACACGCTTGATATAGGGCTTGTTCTGCCCTTCGATATATATAACTACTATATCTCCCGTCTGGGGAGTGTAATTAAAATTCGATATTATGAGCTTATCCTGATCATGCAGGGTGTTCATCATAGAATTACCGTCCACGGTGACGTAGCGGAAAACGAAAATGAACAGCACCACCATAAGCGCAATGGCAAAGCAAAATGTTTCTATCCATTCGTACAGTTCGCCGAAAAACGTTTTTTTCTTTTTAACCTTTACGGCATTTTCCGTGTCATGTGCGGGCATAGTGTTGTTATCCATAATATCTCCTCTTTTTTTAAAAAACAAACAAAAGGCTAATCATCCGGATGATTACCTAACAAAAAAATCCGGTGTGCTGTTGCGACGCCGGATTTTTTACCTTGGTATTGGGCGCGCCGGCAGAAACGAAAAACCTGCCTTGCGCCGGCAGGCGAAGGACGCCATGCCTTGTTTTCGGTTGATTGCCGATAAGTCTTTAGGTTAGATCTGTTCCTTAACCTTAGCAGCCTTACCAACGCGGTCACGCAGATAATAAAGCTTAGCTCTGCGAACTTTACCGTTACGAACAACTTCAACCTTGAGCACGTTGGGGGAATGGAGAGGGAAGGTCTTTTCGGTACCAACGCCGTAAGAAACGCGGCGAACTGTAAAGGTTTCGGAAATACCACCGTTCTTCTTTGCAATAACTGTGCCCTCAAAAAGCTGAGTTCTAACTCTGGTGCCTTCAACTATACGGCAGTGAACCTTAACGGTATCGCCCACCTTGAAGGAAGGAACCTCAGCCTTAAGCTGCTCGTCTGTAAAAGCTTTCAACATATCCATAAAGCTTTTCCTCCTTTTAATAATTCAAAAATAATAAAAGTTACAGGCGTTCTTGCCGAGCCGCAGAGGACCGCCCGATTTCTTGACACGCAATTATATCACGCTTTTTCCATAAAATCAAGTGTTTTTTAACATTTTTTTAAAACTATTTTGTTTTGCTCGCTCAGGAATTTTCGTCTATTATTTCCGATACGGTTTTAATTTCCAAGTTCTCCGTAAAATCTTTTGGGAAACTTGTGATTTCGGGATCGGTTATATCCCACCATACTTGAAAAACAGAGGTGTCGGTTTCGACGAGAAACGTCAAACTCAGGAATCCGTTAAGCTCGCGTTTGTAAACTGTTATTTTCTTTCCGTCCAGATCAAACGGCTCAACTTCGGTAAGTGTGCTGTATATGTAGCCGCCGTCTTCGGTAGGGTAGCTTTCTTCTTCTATTACCGACATATCTATATAGGGAGAATCCGGCAGCCATACTATCACTGTTATGCTTTCGTATTCATTTTCGTATCCCATTCCGATCATGCGGTTTTCTTCGGGATAGGTTAAGGTTGTAACCTTATAACCGTGTTTCTCGTTTATCCACGGAACTTTAACGTCGCTCAAGTCATTTTTTATTCTGGCAATATCTTCTGCAGACTTTGCGCCGTTTATATCATATTCGTTTTCTGAAAGAAATTGGCGCACTTCCTCGGAGTCCGTGTTGGTTTCTTGATCAAAAAATTCTTTTAATTTGCCGAAATTGTCGAATCTTAATACGTATTGGGGGATATAGCTGTTGTCAATGGAAACGTCGGAAGTATCGGCATAAACACTTTCGGAAGAGCTTGCATCCGAAACGTTGCAGGGAGGCAACAGAATATCAGACCATGTGCAGGAACACAGTGTTAAGCATAATATAAACGTTAAAGCATAAAATAAATGTTTTTTCATCATTACCTCCACAGCTTTTGTGTTTTAAAGGTTTCTGCGGATGCACGGTAACCGCAGGGTGGTTTGAGTCGAGTTTATAATATTCCGCCGTTAACGTCCAGCACGGCGCCGGTTATATAGGACGCTTTTTCGGAGGCGAGGAAGTACACCGCCTCTGCCACGTCCTCGGCTCTGCCCAGACGCTCCAGCGGGATCTCTTCAACAAGGGCGTTTACATCCGCAACGGAAAGGTGTGCGTTCATATCCGTATCAATAACACCGGGGCAAACGCAGTTGACGCGGATATCGGAGGGTCCGACTTCCTTCGCCAGCGCCTTTGTGAAGGCGATCACCGCACCCTTTGCGGCGGAATAGTCCACCTCACAGCTTCCGCCCGTTTCTCCCCACATAGAAGAAATATTTATAATACATCCGCTTTTGCGGCGTATCATCCCCGGAAGCACTGCGCGGGAGCAGTTTAAAACACCGAAAAGGTCTGTGCCGTAAAGGGCTTTTTCCTGCTCCTCCGTAACTGCATCAAAAGGTGAAACCAGAGAAACTCCCGCATTGTTTACAAGACAGTCTATCTGCAGGTCTTGGATAGCTTGGTATACAGCTTTTCTGTCCGAAACGTCAAAGGGTAAAAGCACGCTGTCCGGAACATCCTTTTGTATATCTTCAAGCAGCCCCACGTTATGGCGGCAGTTAAGATAGACCTTCCAGCCGTTTTCGCCGAATATTCTTGCGCAGGCTTCACCGATCCCGCGGGATGCGCCGGTTATGAGTACGGTTTTCATTTTTCAAACCTCTGTTAATATATTTCGTTTTCCGTAAATACGGGAAGCACTATGGGCTTCTTTTTTGTTTTGCTGTAAATATAAGAGGAAAGGGCGGTTTTTTCCCGTTCTTTAAGTGCAAACATATCCGGCTTGCCGTTGTATACGGCTTTGCGTATCAGCTCTGCCGCTTTGTCCGTAAGTTCTTCAAGCAGCTGTCCGTTTTCCTTTGCATATACAAAGCCTCGTGTTATAATTTCGGGGCCTGCGGTCATTTCGGATATGGTAAAATCCACGGTGGCGGATACTACAATAATACCGTCCTCTGCCATATGCAGTCTGTCCTTCAAAACGGTGGCGCCAACGTCGCCAACGCCGTAACCGTCCACCAGCACCTGCTCTGCAGGCACGGTGCTTCCCCAGGCAAGACCGCGTTTGCCCACTTCTATAATCTTTCCGTTTTCGGGAATCATTATATTTTTGCTCTTCATACCCATTTCGCGGGCAAGAGATGCGTGGGCGCACAAATGCTTGTATTCGCCGTGAAGGGGAATAAAGAATTCCGGCTTGGTAAGGGCGTGCATCAATTTCAATTCTTCTCTGCAGGCGTGTCCGGAAACGTGTACCGATTCTTCCGTGTCCACGGTCAAAACCTCAACGCCCAATTTATATAATCCGTTTACAATGTTTCCGATCAACTTTTCATTGCCGGGAATAGCGGATGCGGATAAAACAACAATATCGTTTGCACCCAGCGTAATAAGTGAATGCTCTTCGTTTGCCATACGGTAAAGACCGCTCATACGCTCGCCCTGGCTTCCCGTAGTAAGCAGGGTAAGCTGGCTATCCTTATAAAGGCGCATTTCCGCAGGGTCTATAATAGTTCCTTCGGGCACCGACATATATCCCAGCTCCGTGGCGGCTTTAAGCACGTTAAGCATGCTTCTGCCCGTAACCGCAACCTTTCTGCCGTATTTCACCGCCGCATCTATAACCTGCTGTATGCGGTGCACGTTGGAGGAAAAGGTGGCAATAACTATACGCTTTTCACAGCCGTAAAACAGCTTGTCAAAGGAATTTCCCACCACGCTTTCGGAGGGGGTGTAGCCTTCTCTTTCCGCATTGGTGGAATCTGCCATAAGCAGCTTTACGCCCTTGTGCCCCAGCGATGCCAGACGGTAAAGGTCAATAGGCTCGTCTCCCTTGGTGGGGGTAAGGTCGATCTTAAAATCTCCCGTGTGGATAACTCTTCCCACGGGGGTGGTTATGCACAATGCCACCGCATCGGGAATAGAGTGGTTTACCTTTATGAATTCCACGTCAAACGCATCGCCGAAAATAACCGTTTCTCCGGGAAAAACCTCACGCAGGTCGGGGTTTTTGATTCCGTGCTCCGCCAACTTCAAGCGGAGTATGCCCAGAGTGAGAGGGGTGCCGTATACGGGCACGTTTATCTGCTTAAGCAGGTAGGGCACCGCACCGATATGGTCTTCGTGTCCGTGGGTGAGTATAAGCCCGCGGAAATTATCCGAATTTCGTAAAATATAGGTGAAATCGGGTATTACCAGATCTACACCCGGCATATCGTCTTCGGGAAACGCCACACCGCAGTCCACGGCGATCAGATCTTCGCCGTGCTCAAGGAGGGTCATGTTCATTCCTATCCCGTCAACACCGCCTATGGGTATCACTTTCAGCTTTTCGCCCACGTCTTTTTTATTTGTTTTATTTATCTTCTTTTCTGTTTTGGCTGCTTCTTTTTCTTTTTTCTTTGCCATTTTTTATCCTTTCTTTAACAAAATTTATGTATGTGTAACGCCTACAGCGTCAAATTCCAAAAATTACCTTTATATATTATGAAGCAAAACAATTGTTTTGTCAAGTTGATTTTATGTCGCATATTATGTATTAACGGCTAAACCCTTGACAAAATCAATTTTTCCGTATATTATATTATAGAGTATTTATGAAAACATATCCGAAAGGTGTATATAAATGGAAAAGATCTCTGTCACAGGCGGAAAACGTCTTCACGGCAGTATAACTGTTGGCGGTATGAAAAACGCCGCTCTCCCCATCCTGCTGGGTACCATTTTGGTAGGGGATAAATGCGTTATAGAAAACCTTCCCGAAATAAGCGATATCAAGGCGGCTTTGGATATTCTTTCCGCTTTGGGCGCAAAGGTTAAAATGCTTGACCGCACTACGGTGGAAATAGACACCGCAGGGGTACGTCCCGGCACCACGCCTTATGAACTGGCTCGCAGTATGAGAGCGTCTTATTACGTTGTGGGTGCAGAGCTCGGCAGGTTCGGAACCTCCCGTGCCGCTTGCCCCGGCGGATGCGATTTCGGTGTAAGACCTATTGACCAGCATATCAAAGGATTTGAGGCGCTGGGCGCAAAGGTAGAGGTAGTGGACGGATGTATAAACTGCGTCGCTCCCGAAGGCCTTACCGGTTCGTCCATATATATGGATATCGTTTCCGTAGGCGCTACCATAAACATTATGCTGGCGGCTGTAATGGCAAAGGGAATGACAGTTATCGACAACGCGGCAAAAGAGCCCCATATAGTTGACGTAGCCAACTTCCTTAACACCTGCGGTGCGGATATTTCCGGCGCAGGAACAGACGTTATAAAGATCCGCGGTGTGGAAGAGCTCCACGGAGTTACTTACGCAATAATTCCCGATATGATAGAAGCAGGCACCTTTATGATGGCTGCCGCCGCAACGGGAAGCGATCTCACCATAGAAAACGTTATCCCCAAGCATCTCGAATCCATTACCGCAAAGCTTGAGGAAATGGGTGTGGAGATAGAAGATTACGGCGATGCGGTGCGTGTAAAGGCTGTAACAGAGCCGCTCCGCAGAATAAACGTAAAAACTATGCCTTATCCCGGTTACCCCACGGATATGAACCCTCAGATATGCGTTTTGCTTTGTCTTGCACAGGGCACCAGCATTCTTACCGAGGGCGTGTGGGATACCCGCTTTAAATACGTAGAAGAGCTTACCCGTATGGGCGCCGTTATCACGGTGGACGGCAGAAAGGCTGTTATAGAGGGCGGAAAGCCCTTAAAGCCCGCCGCAGTAAAATGCTCCGACCTCCGCGCAGGCGCCGCAATGGTTATTGCCGCACTGGCAACCGAGGGCGAAACCATAATCGATAATATTTATCATATCGAGCGCGGTTACGAGCATCTTGTGGAAAAGCTCAGAGGTGTAGGCGCAGATATAAAAAAGATATACCTGCCCGAAGGAAGCAACACCCAAAGAGTAATATAGTTTAAGTTATGCGGGGGCGGTGCACTGCCGCTCCCGCTATTATTATCCAAAAAACAAAGGAGAACCAATTATGAAAAAGCTTATGTGTGTTTTTATCGCAGCGCTTTTTGTTCTTACTGCCTGCACTACCGGCGGTGAAGAAAGCGTTACCGATATAAGCGGCACCGTTTCCGAAGACCAAGGTCCTCAGGGCATCGATTATACTCTCACCAAAGAAAGTATAGATAAAATGCTTGCAGACCGTACCTCCGCTATAAAAGGCGAAGCAGACAGAGGCGGCGAGCGTATCAACCTTGCAAAAGCCAAGGATTATACCGTATCCTCCGGCAGTAACGAAAAGTTCCCCAACAAGGGACATCTTCTTACCGACGGCGAATTCAAAGACACCCACTACAAGTTTGTAAAGACGGGCTGGATGGCAGTTACCGGCGCAGGCGCTGAAGTGGTAGTGGATCTTGGAGCAGTTAAAGAAAATATAAGCGATTTCGAAGCGTCCTCCTGCAAAAATACAGAATACAACGTAGATCTTTGCGAAGCAGTATTCGTAAGCATTTCCGAAGACGGCGAAAACTGGAAGAACATAGGTATTTACCAGTTCTCCGGCACCGAGAAGGACAAAGCAAAGCACCTTATCTGTGTAAACATTCAGGGTGTTGTAAGCGCAAGATACGTTAAGTTCACCTTCGAGGGAATCAAAAACGAAGTTATGCTGCTTGATGAAGTTTCCGTTTATACTTACGGTCCCAACACTTCTGAACAGACGAGCGGTATCAACACCTATTACGGCTCACAGTCCGTTCCCGTTATAGACGAAGAGGTTTATCTTGAAGGATTTACCGACCGCAAGAATTTGCTGCTCGGTCTTAAGCCCGTTACCTACGAAGCTCTTACCGACGTAGGAACCGATTACGTTAATTCCAATTATAACACCGCTCCCGATACCGGCAAGCTTACCGACGGTAAGTATGCTTCCCGTGCGGAAATGGGCGATTCAACCTGGTTCCGCAATACTCACGGCACCGGCAGAGTAGCTGTGTTTGATCTCGGCGGAATTGCCTCTGTGGACGAAGTTAAGATAGGCTTCCTCGCTTCCCACGGCCCCGGAATCCGTCTTCCCGATACAGTTTCCGTTTCCGTTTCTCTTGATGGCAAGGAATGGTTTGCCGTTTACGAAGAAAACAATTCCTCTACCGCATCCAGCGCAAAGGTAAACTTCGGCGGTAAGTTTGATAAAGCGTATAAAGCAAGATACGTAAAGGTAGCTTTCTCTATTGCCGCGCATATTTATCTTGATGAAATCGAAGTTTTCGGTACCTGCAACGGTAAAACCGCCGCAGACCCCTCCGAAACTCCCATAAAGACTCCCGCTATAAGCTCCGGCTACGGCACTCCCGACCAGTATGACGGAATGCACGACGTTGTTCTTTCCTACCTTTGCCCCAACGATGTAAAGGTTACCAAGGAACAGTATCTGGCATACGTTGCATACCTTGAAAAGGGCGAAATCAAGGATACTTATTTCGATGGCTTTATGTATCTGCCTTACGTTAAGTATCTCTATGCCGGCGGCAAGAAGAAAGAGCTTACCAAGGAAGAATGGCAGGCTTGGATCGATTGGCAGCTTATGGCAGACTACAACTTCGATGCGCTTGACGCCGCAGTTGACGAAATGAAAGAAGCTCTTCCCGAAGTTGGCGAAGATTATTCCGTTGGCACATATCTTTCTCTCTTCTATCCCGTTTACGGCGCTAAAAACTTTGGCGAACTTAACGGCAAGCAGATGGACTTTACCAAGATAGAGGACAGAAAGGCAGTTCTTAAATGGTTTGTTGATGAACAGCTCAAGGGCTTTAAGGAAAAGGGCTACGATTCCGTACGTCTTTCCGGCTTCTATTGGTTTGTAGAAGAAATGAGCGGTTCCGATCCCCACGTTCAGGAGCTTTGTAACTACATTTGCGATTACATAAGAAGCCTTGGCTACCAGACCACCTGGATTCCTTATTTCAACGCCTCCGGTAACACCCGTTGGCGCGAATTCGGTTTCGATACCGCTTGCCTCCAGCCCAACTACGCATTTAACGAAGACGTTCCTTTGCAGCGTATTTACGATGCGGCAAAGCTGGCAGAGCTTTACGGTATGAGTATCGAAATAGAGATCGAAAGCACCTCCGAAGTTAAGTGGGTAGACAGATACAGAAGCTACCTCTACGTTGGCGCAGAGATCGGATTTATGACAGACTCCGTACATATGTACTATCTGGCAGGTATGCCCGGCGCTATCTATAACGCATACGTTTCCAACAACCCTGCTATTAACTGCATCTATAAAGAAACCTATCTGTTTATCAAGGGCAAGTTGGGCGTTCCCGATGAAGCTCCTTATGCAGAAGACGTAACCTGCAAAGCAGGCGAAACTGTAACCGGTACCGTGATCATTCCCGAATCCACCATGCCTACCGAAGGAATCCGTCTTGCGGTAAGTGCTGCAAACGGCTCCGTTTCCCTTAGTGCGGACGGCACCTTTACCTATACTCCTTATGAAGGCTTTACCGGCGAAGACTGGTTCGAAGTCGTTGCGGATTACGGTATGGCAGGCCGTTCCGAATACGGCAGAATTACCGTTACTGTAGAATAATGATAGAGATCATATACGATACAGTAAACGGCGACCAATATGCACCCTATGCTTCCTTTGCAAAAAAATGCTTTGAAAAGCATTCGGATATTCCCGTAAAAGAAGTACTTGACCTTGGCTGCGGCACGGGCGGAATAACCGCCCTGCTTGCAGATATGGGTTACGATATGGTGGGAGTGGATATTTCTCCCGAAATGCTTATGTGTGCCCGTGAAAACACCTACGGCAAGGACGTGCTGCTCCTTAATCAGGATATGCGCTCTTTCGAGCTGTACGGAACGGTGCAGGGCATAATATGCTCTTTCGATACCCTTAATTATCTTTCTTCGGAAGAAGAGCTTGTAAAGACTCTTTCCCTCTGCCGTCTTTATATGGAAAAAGGCGGGGTAATGGTATGCGATATAAACAGTCTTTACCGCTACCAAACGGTTTACGGTGACAACGCTTTCGTTTACGAGGTAGAAGAGGATATGCTGGTGTGGCAAAACGCTTGGGACAGTAAAACGGAAAAATGTTCCTTTTACCTTACTATGTTTGCCGAAGAAGACGGGGTTTATTCAAGAGAGGACGAAACCACTCTTCAAACATATTTTTCTGCAGAATCGTTTGCTTCCTGCGCCCGCAAAGCAGGCTTTACACAAATTTTTGTTTACGGCGAAAAGGATTTTTCTCCCCTCACCGAAACAAACGAAAAAATGTATATAGTACTTAAATAGAAAAAAGAAGCACGAAAATTTCGTGCTTCTTTTAATTTTGTCTCTTTTGCCATCTCTTGAAATCAAATAATGATTGTATTCAAAATCAACCCATAAGTGACAGGGATACGATAATTGCTTTCAACAAAAGGGTATAGGATATTCTTTTTTATTTTTTACGATATCGCACCAAGGAAACAATAATAGAAATAATTGCAAGCACTGAGCCTAATGTAGCGCCATAAGCTTGGGAAATAAAATTATATACCAGCCAAAAAGGTGCGCCGCATAAACCTAATTTTCGTATAAGCTGTTCATCATCGCACCACAAACCAAGGGTTTGAAAAATTCCTTCCACAATCGGAAGAAGCTCGATAAAATCTTTACGAATCATTGCAATAGCGATACCGATCACAGCAATCATAAGCACGCTCAAAAAGGCGAGTTGTTTTGTGTACTTTTTTAAATGCGGGGCATTTTTTCTGGCGGCAAAAAAGGATGCCGCCGTGGCCAGAGTATCCATAATCGCACCCGAAAATGCACCTAATAAAAGATATTGCAGCACATAAAACACATTGGAAAAAAATGAAACCCACACGATTTGTTGCCGTTTTTTGAGCTGATAACTTAAAAGAAAAAGTCCAACTCCCGCAAAACCGATGATTTGCGCAACAACTATCATCATAACATACCGCCCTTACGTAAAATCAATCATAGACTATCACAAAGTCCACCAAAAATCAATCCCCACCGATTGCTCGGCGGGGAGTTGTTATGAAGTTAAATCTTAGCCCTTAATTGCTGCCTGCGAGGCAAATGTGTTGACATACGCAGGCATTACGGGTATAATGTAAATATAAAAACACAGATTTTTCGGGAGGTAGTAACCGTTTATGCAAAGCAAGCGCATAAAAAAGCTGTCATTTACCCATACACAGCTTATCGCAATAAGCTTTATATTGGTAATTCTTGTGGGAAGCGTGCTTTTGTCCCTGCCCGTTTCACATAAAGGGGAGGGAAGCGTTCCTTTCGGGGATGCGCTGTTTACCGCAGTAAGCGCAACCTGCGTTACGGGACTTGTTGTAAGAGATACCTTTTCCTGCTGGTCGGGATTCGGGCAGGCTGTTATACTGTGTATGATACAGATCGGCGGCTTGGGATTAATGACAGTTATTTCTCTTGGATTTTTGTTTGCGGGGAAGCGTCTTTCTCTTCACGACCGTAAGATCATGATGCAGTCTTCGGGCACAGACAGTATGGACGAAGGCTTGAGTGCGTTTGTGCGCAATATAGTTCTGGGCACCCTTTTGGTAGAGCTTGTTGCCGCCGCGGTGCTTGCCTTCAGATTTGTACCTATGCTGGGATGGGGCGAGGGTATATGGTATTCGGTGTTCCATTCCGTTTCCGCATATTGCAACGCAGGGTTCGATCTTTTTGGCAGAACAGAAGCCTTTTCCTCTCTCACCACCGTTGCAACCGACCCTGTTATAATTCTCACCCTGGCATCCCTTATCCTTATCGGCGGCACGGGATTTTTGGTTTGGAACGATCTTATCCGCAACCGCTTCCGTGTTTCAAAATGCCTGCTTCATACCAAGATCGCCTTAAGCGTATCATTGGTATTGGTTTTGGGCGGTACCGCCGCAATGCTTGCTTTTGAATATTCCTCCGCGGCGTTCAAGGATTTTAATTTGTTCGAAAAACTGTATCACAGCTTTTTCGCCGCCGTTACTCCCCGCACCGCAGGCTTTAATGCGGTCAGCTTTGGGGAAATGTCGGAATCGGGATTACTGCTCACAATGTTGCTTATGCTGGTGGGCGGATGCTCCGGTTCTACCGCAGGCGGTATAAAGACCACCACCGTGGCGGTGCTTATATTTGCCACCGTCGCCTGCGCAAAAAAGGACAGAAGCGTAAACGTCTTCCGCAGACGGATCGATGACGATACGGTGCGTCAGGCAAGCGCAATCGTGCTTATATACGTTCTTGCCGCCGCATTTGCCACAATGATAATATGTGCCATAGAGCCTTTTGGGTTAAAAGAGGTTTTGTTTGAGGTGGTTTCCGCTGTGGGCACTGTGGGACTTACTATGGGGCTCACCCCCTCCTTTACCCTTGCCAGCCGCATTATCTTAATGGTTTTAATGTTTGCGGGCAGATTGGGCGGACTCACCTTCATTCTCTCCCTTGCGGAAAAGCGTTCCCATCCTCTTGTGGAGCGTCCTTCGGGCAAGGTGCTTATAGGTTAAAAGAAAGGAAAAGTAAAATGAAATCAATTCTCGTAATCGGAATGGGAAGATTCGGCAGACATCTTTCCGAAAAGTTCATAGCTTTAAAAAATCAGGTTATGGTTGTGGATAACAATCAAAAGCTTATAGAGGAGCTTCCTCCTCGGTATACCGATTCAAGTATAGGTGATTGCACCAATGAAGGGGTTATCGCCTCTCTTGGTGTAAGCGATTTCGACCTTTGCTTTGTAACCATTGGCGAAAACTTTGAATCCTCTCTCATAATCACATCTCTTTTAAAAAAGCACGGGGCAAAATACGTATGCACAAAGGCAAACCGTGAAATTCAGGCGGAGATACTGTACAAGATCGGCGCAGACGAGGTGGTTTACCCCGAAAAAGAAATGGCGTTCCGTATGGCAACCCGTTTCAGCGCCCGCAACGTGTTTGATTACATTCCTCTTACCGAGGAATATTCCATGTACGAAATTCCCATACCTCGCTCCTGGGAAAACAAAACTATTGCCGAACTGCAGGTATTAAGAAAATACCGCATAAATATCGTTGGTGTAAAGCGGGGCGGAAACTTACGTCCTATGTTCAGCGCGGATTTCGTCTTTGGTGCCGGTGACCATATCGTAACCGTGGGCAAGGAAGAGGATATCCGCAGACTCACATCAAAATCATGAATACGGAAAACTTAAAAAACATACTTTCAAAAGGTTTGGAGCAGGGCGCATACCCTTGCTGTGCCGCCGCTGTAGGCAAAGGGGACGAGGTGCTCTTTCGCTTTTCCGCAGGGCACCGCGCTCTTTTTCCCGAAAAACTGCCTTTAACAGAGAATACCTTGTTTGATATGGCTTCTCTTTCCAAGCTTATGGGCACCACTATGGCGTGCCTGCGTATGATGGAGAAAGGGAAGATATCCATAAACGATAAAATAAGCAAATATTTCCCCCTTTGCTTTGGCAAAGAGGATATAACCGTGTTTATGCTTATGACCCATACTTCCGGTATTTCCGCCCATATGCCTTTGTATCTTGATAAGGATATGGAGGATGCGGTATCCGCCATTCTTTCCCGTCCCCTTGCATACCCCACGGGTACAAAAACGGTGTATAGCTGCATGGGATATATACTGCTTGGCAAGATCTTGGAAAAGATCGAAGGCAAGCTCTTGGACGAAATAGTAAAAGAAAGAGTTTTTGTTCCTTTGGGAATGCACAACAGCTTTTACAATCCTCCGTCAGATTCTATGTGCGCCGCAACGGAAAAGGATATTTTTACCGGCGAAATGGTGTGCGGCGTAGTCCACGATGAAAACGCACGGTTTCTCGGCGGAATTTCGGGCAACGCAGGGATGTTCTGCACACTGGGCGATACGGTAAGGTTCGCAAAAATGCTTTCAAACAGAGGGGCAGGCTATCTTTCGGAACAGACCTTCTCTCTTGCTGTTACGGATTATACTAAAGATTTTGACGAAAGCCGCGGACTGGGCTTCCAGCTTTACGGGGGAAAGCCGTTCCCCGGAGGAATCAATATGTCCTTAGGCAGCTACGGTCATACCGGCTTTACCGGCACCTCCCTTTTTGTGGATAACAAAACGGGTGTGTATGCAATACTACTTACAAACCGTGTTCACCCCACCCGTGAAAACGGACTGTTGTACCCCATCCGCAGAGAATTTTACAATGCTGTATTTTCGGAGCAGATATTATGAAAAAAACTGTTTTTAACGGTATAGATAATATAAACGAATACATTTCTCTTTTTGAAAACCGCCGTGTGGGGCTAATAACCAACCCCACGGGGGTTAACCGACAGCTTGTTTCCACGGCGGATATTCTTTTTGATTTGGGTGTGCTACGCTGTATGTTTTCCCCCGAGCACGGCGTGCGGGGCAACGCTCAGGCAGGCAAGCATATAGATACTTATACCGATGAAAAAACCTCCCTGCCCGTATACAGTCTTTACGGAAGTGCGCCTCATATCTCCAAAGAAGTGCTTGATAATTTGGATATAGTTGCTTTCGATATTCAGGATATCGGCGCAAGGTACTATACATATATGTATACCCTTTCTTATGCTATGGAGGATTGCGCCGCTTCGGGCAAGACTATGGTGGTATTTGACCGTATAAATCCCGTAGGCGGTTACGGGGATGGGAATATTCTGGACACTTCCTTTTCTTCCTTTGTGGGCAGATACGCTCTTCCCGCAAGACACGGCTTTACTATGGGCGAATACGCTCGGTATATAAACGAAACAGAGGGAATTGGCTGTAAATTAGAGGTAATTCCCGTAAAGGGATGGGAAAGAAGTATGCTTTTTTCGGACACCGACCTTTTGTGGATCCCTCCGTCCCCCAATATCCCCACGCCGGATACGGCGCTGTGCTATCTGGGAAATTGCCTTTTTGAGGGGACAAACCTTTCCGAAGGCAGAGGAACTACCCGCCCCTTTGAATTTATCGGCGCCCCTTGGCTGGACGGTGAGAAAACGGCAGAGGAATTTAATTCCCTTGGTCTTGCGGGCGTAAAGCTTCGCGGCTGTTATTTCACTCCCGTCTTTTCAAAATATGCAGGGCAGGTGTGCGGCGGAGTGTTTTTCCATATAACAAATAAAACAGCCTTTCGCCCCTTTGAATCCGCTTTGCTTCTTTTGGATATTATCCGCAAAAACAACGCGGAATTCGAATTCGCACCCCTTTATAACGGACGCTCCTTTATCGACCTCCTCTTTGGCTCGGATATCATCCGCCTGCCCGATTTTTCCGCGCAGTCCTACTTAAAGGAATGCGACAAAAAATTAAAAGAGCACGAAAAAAACGCGCTCCCTTACTATATGTATTAAAAAAAGCACCCTGCGGGGTGCTTTTTAAGGTAAAAGGTAAAAGTGAAAAGTTAAAAGGTTCGGAAGATTTTTGCGTTATACGCAAAAATCTACCATAGTTCATATTTCATAATTTTTCGGGGGTGATTTTTTTCGGGGTCCCCAAAAATGCGCAAGCATTTTAGGGGTGATTTTTATAGTTCTTCTGTCGCGGGCGGTTCGGAAAGCATTATTTCCAGATTTCCGTTTCTGCAGCGCAGTGCGTCAATAAACTCCTGCGCTTTGTCCGTGTCCTTTAATTCCACGCGGTAGGAAAGCTTATAAAGGCTTCCCATATTGGTGGTCTTGGTTGCAATAAGGCGGTATTTTTTTGTATAAGTCTTAAACAGATCGTCAAACCCGTGGGCGATATTCAAAGATTCGGGCACGGTTATGCTAAGCAAAAGGGAAGAATCCTCGCCTATCTTTATAAAGGAAATTACCACCGTTATAATACTTACGATAAGAGTAAACAGCACAGCCAGAGCCACGTAGCCCGATGCGCAAGCCAAGCCCGCCGTCATTACCAGAAAGATGGAAACGATATCCTTTGCTTTTCCCGGCACGGAACGGAATCTCACCAGAGAGAATGCGCCCATAACCGCCACGCCGGTGCCGATATTTCCGTTAACCATGGTGATAACGGTAAACACGATCATAGGAAGCAGTATAAGGGAAGCCAAAAAGCTTTTGCTGTTGCGGTTTTTAAATCCTGCGGCAAAGGCGGCAATAACACCGCACAAAAAGGAACAGCCGAGGCAGACAAGAAAAGTGGTAACCGTTAATTCGGTTTTTATTACGGAATCGAATATAGCAGGCATTTTACTGTTCTCCTTTCAATAAGAGCGTTTTTGTTTTTTCAAGGGATATATCGTGGGCATTTGCATATTTGGAAAAACCCGTAGGATATATTTTAAGCTTGTCCAAAGCGGAGGAAAGCCACAAAGGCATACCGCCGTTTGTTTTTATTTCAAGGACGTATTCACCATCGGGCAAAATGTGTTCCCCAAAGCTTCCTTGGGTAAGGTCGGTGTCTTGCTCTCTGAACCGAATATTACGGTCAAAGGTTAACCGCAGACCTTCGTCATCCTTGCCGAAATAAGCATCTCTTTCGTATGCTATAAGCATAGACGGGGCGGGATGTCTGTAAAAGTGCATTGCGTAATCAATTTCACGCATTATCTGGTTGTTTATATCGGTTTTTCCCGTGGAAACATATTCCAAAGCCTTTTCAAGGGGCATTTTTACACGCCTCTTATGCACCACGCCTTTAAACTTCTTTTTTATTTCCAAAAAGACGTCCGTTTCCGGTTTTGGTGTGCCGTAGCTGCGTATGCGCAGCTTTTCTTTATATGTACGGGCTTCTATGGAATTTCGGATAAGCAATCTGTCAGGCGTGTCAAGATAAACGGAGCAAACAGTGCTTTTGCCGTGAGGGTCGGCTTTAAGGTTGTCTATTATCATAGCAAGAAGCATATTCTTTTTGCTTTCGTCAATTCTGTACTTTTTTTCCACACGCTTGAAAATGAGAATATCCTTCAACGCCCGACCTCCTTATTTATCTTTTTTCTTTTTGTTAAGCGCCCAAATAATTGCCGCCGTACCGAGCACTACGGAAGCGCCCAAGGCAATATAGGGAATATATTTTTTAAAGCTTCCTTGTTTTGAAGGGACTTCGGAAACAGAGTTTTCGGGGCGTGAGCCTTCGGGCAGGGAAGCGTCTGCTTCGTTAAACCCTTTTTCCAAAAGCTCGGTAACGGCAAGCAGCATATTGCCTGCTTCACCGCAGTAGTAATTTCCGCTGTGAGCCGTAGCTATGTATTTAACGTATACGTGGTGGATAAACTTTTCCGCCCGCTTAAAATCCCCCATTTTAATTGCGGCACGGAGGTTAAGCGCCCAAGGGTATGCGTCGCCGCAGTCTGCCACCGACCAATCCTTGCCTGCTTTTCCGTTTTGTCCGTAAACGGAATTAAACAGTTCGTACTGTGCCTTCGCCTCATCGCTATTCGGGTCAAGAATACCGAATGTTATGGGGAACAGCTGGCTTGTGCCGTGGGGATAAAAATCAAAAGAAGTTTTATCGTCTATGGTATATGCGGTCTTTCCGTTTTCAAACACGGCGGGGTAGTAGTATCCGTCCCCGCAGTAAAGGGAAGATTTTATTCCGTTAAGGAATTTTTCCGCATCCTCTTTATATTCGGGGAACAAAACGGAAAGGTCGCGGAATCCTGCGTAAACTTCGCAGTTATCCATAAGATAGCACACCATATAATCGGGCTTTGCGCCGGTAAGAGAAACGTTTTTGCAATAGGTGGAATATATTACGTTTTTAAGAGTTTCCAAAAGGTCTTTTTTATCGTTAAGGAAGGTGCTGTCATACTTTTGAGTATATGCGCTGAGTATCTGCATAAATGTGGATGCATAGGAATCCGTGCTGTCATAATTACGGGTCTTATCGCCGTAAATATCTATATAGCTTACCTGCACCGCCTTGTCCCCTTCGGGGGAAACGAACACGTAATAATCATATACCGTGCCGGCCACGCCGTTAACGTCGCTTTCGGCGGTGTTCATAGAGGATATGTACCAGTTAATATAATTAAGGGTAATGTCTTTTGCGTTTTCGTAATCCGCCGCCATTATACCCAATACCGCAAAGGCAGAAAAATAAGGAACAATTTTTGTACAAGCCCATTTTGTGTATTCTTCGGGTTTTACTCCGTCCACCGTGGGAAGATTTGCTTGGTCAAAGGAAGCGTTTACCTTGGGAACATCGTATCCCACCGCACCGTTGGGTAAAACAAGGCTTTCTATATATTCGCATTCCAGTTTAATTACTTTTTCGTAAAAGCTTTTTCCGTATTTCATATCATACGCCTCCGCAGGAATATTAATAATAAAGGTAAAGCAGAGCAAAACAGATAAAACCGCAATTATTTTTTTCATATACAAAGTTCCTCCGTATAACAGATTATACACGTAAAAAAGGTGATTGTCAACAGTTGACACTTTGCTTTAAATATAGTATAATTTCGGAGGACAGGAGGGAATAAAATGTACGATTTCGGTAAAGATTTTGAGGCTTTGGGCATCCTTCCGGGCGATACCGTGCTTATGCATTCGTCTATGAAAGCATTGGGCACGGATGAAACACCGGAAAGCTTTTTAAACGCACTGTGCGAATATCTGGGGGAAAAAGGCACCTTGCTTTTGCCTGCCCTTACATATTCAAACGTAGGGGAGCATCAGCCTGTTTTTTCGGTAAGAGAGACCGAACCTTGTATCGGCTTACTGCCCCGTGTGTTTGTAAAAATGCAAGGCGTTGTCCGCAGTATGCATCCTACCCACTCTTGCGCGGCAAAGGGGTACAGAGCTTTGGAAATGACCTGCCGCCACCACCTTGATAAAACTCCCGTAGGGGAAAATTCACCTTTCCGTATCCTTGCGGATGTGGAGGGGAAAATTCTTATGGTAGGGGATATTAACGATCATTGTACCTTTATGCACGGCATGGAGGAGATCGGAAACGCTCCCTATTGTCTTAACAAGGAAACCACAAGATACGTTCTTGAGGATTATGATGGCACCCGCCGTGAAGTGCACCTTTACGGACACGATTTCAAAGATATTGCCGAGCAAAAGTATTCCCGCTTTGAAAACATTTTGTCCTTTCCCCATATAAGACGGGGCAAAATATGCAAAGCAGACTGCACCCTTATTTCTGCGTCCGCTCTAAGAGAGGCGGCTGTGGAAAAGCTTAAAGAAGACAAGTTTTATTTTGTAGATAAAAAATAAACTCAAGAGGTAAAAAATGAAAAGAAATGTGGTAATTGCAATTATGTTGGCGCTCACTTGTATTTTCTCCGCTTGCACCGGTGCAGGCAACGAATCCTCCTCTGCAGAAAGCAGCACACCCGTTACCGAATACGGGGAATTCGAAACAGCGCTTCGCTTCCTCGTTACGTCGGATACCCACGTTTCCTCGGTAACAGACACGTCTGCTATCCGTCTGGGAAATCTGCTCACCTCCGCATACGCTTATGCGCAGACGCAGGATTACAAAAAGGTAGACGCTCTTGTGGTGGCAGGCGACCTTACCAATTACGGTCAGCCCTACGAGTTTGAGGCGTGGAAAAAGGTTGTAAGCGATAATATCAAGGAAGAGACCCAGCTTATCACTGTAATGGGCAACCACGAATATTACTGCAATCTTGATGATCTTTCCGTAGGCGAAAAGAACTACAAGGAAAATATGGATGCAGAGGATAACAAGCACGTGGTTATAAACGGTTATCACTTTATCGGCGTTTCTACATACGGCGAAGGCGATTATTCCGCAGATATTCAGTGGCTTGAAAATGCTCTTGCCTCTGCCGCAGAGGACGACCCCGAAAAGCCCATAATCACTTTCCAGCACCACCATATAAAGGATACGGTGTACGTAAGCGCAGAATGGTATTCCATGCATTCAAAAGAGCTTAACGATGCCTATTCCAAATATTCTCAGGTTATCAATTTCTCCGGCCACTCCCACGGTCCCATAAACAACCCCACCTCCTGCTTCCAGAAGGATTATACCCTTTTCGGTACGGGTACTTTGGCTTATTTTGAAATGACCACGGGTATGACCTACGGCACCGTTCCTCCCGGAGCTGACAAAGCGGGACAGTATTATATCGTAGAGGTTTCTGTGGATAACCGTGTCCGCGTGCTTCCTTACAACCTGCTTACAGACGATTTCTTTAAAACAGCCGACGGTAAAGAGCAGCTTGTTTACGAAATTAACGATCTTAAGGATAAATCCACGTGGGCGTATACCAAGGAAAACCGCGCAGACAAGAGCGCAGCACCCGTATTTGCGCAGGATGCGGCTGTAACCGTAGGCACCGTTACCGCTATGTCTGCAGAGATAACCTTCCCTCAGGCAACGGATGACGATTGCGTATACAGCTATAACATAGTCTGCACTCCCAATGATGGCGAAAAAAAGGAATATAACTATTTCTCCGAATATTATTTCGAGCCTATGCCCGAAGCACTTACATTTACTCTTGCGGGACTTGCTTCCGAAACCGAATATAAAGTAGAGGTATATCCCGTTGACGTATTCGGTAAAAAGGGCGAGTGCATCTCCGCATCCTTTACTACCGATGCAAAAGAGGTAGTGGATTACGTTTCCGAAAACGAGGTAAACTTTACCGGCACCTTCACAAACTTTGATTCCGTGGAAGATCTTACAGCATCCGAAAACAATCTTGCTTACGGCGGTAAGGTAAACGGCGATATTTACGTGGGCACCTGGAATTCCGCAGAGGCGGATGCAAACAGCCGTTTCGAGCTTACTCAAAACGGTTATCAAGGATCCAACGCCCTTTCCGTATGGAGCGATGGCAGAGATAATCAAGGACTTTATATCTTTGCTACCGAGCAAAACAAAAACACCGCTTCCTTCCCCTCTACCGCATATCTCCGTGTATGGGTAGATTTTACGGATGTGGAATTCCGCAAAGCAAACTTCGGTCTGGTTTCTCCCACGGGGGATCTGTATACTACCGATGAAAGCGATAACGTTCCCAACCTGTTCTTCTATTATCTGGCAGAGGGCAGTACTGAATGGGTAGAATACAAGCACGGCGGTGACGGATGCTTCGGCAAAGAGCAGTCCTCCTCCGTAAAGGGCTTCAAGGGCTGGATGGCGTTCCCCGTTAAGGACTTCACGTACCGCTACGGCACCGGCTCCGGCACGGGCACCGGCGGCGAAGCATATCCCCTTAACGAGATCGCAGGCGTGTATATGTTCTGGAACTACGCAGGCTCTACAACAAGCGGCACCAAGTTCGTTCTGGATGAAATTCAGCTTGTGGAAGACTACACCGTATTTGAAGAGTATAATAAATAAACTCCTATTGCATTATTAAGCTATGTGTTTTATAATAAGTATGTAATAATTATAAAAAGCTTTCGGCACACAAGCGTAATTGTTGTCAGGCATAATTATATACCACCTAATCATAAACAGCGCATACGCCTTTGTGTCTTATTGCACAGCGGTGTTATGCGCTTTTTTATCGGGGTGATTAATACACTATAAAATAAGTAGGAACCGATGTGAAAGAATTTAAATTAGTTTTTTGGTTTTATCGTTATATGCCTCTTATCTTCATTACGTTAAAGGTGTATATGTACGCCTAAATGGATTGTATTATTATTGATTATAAGAAAGGATATTATACTATGAAATTCAAAAATATCTTTGCTTTGTTGCTTTTAACTGCTGTCTTGTTTACAACCCTTTTCCTTTGGGGATGTAATACGCAGCCAAGCGAAAACTGTTCGGAAACCGTTTCGGTTGCGGATAATGCAGAACAGAGCGTATCCGCTCCCGATGATAACGACGTAGTAGATGAGTATGATCCCCCTCTTACCACCGAATGCGGATATTTGCAGGCTGTTATTGTAAAATGGGGAAAGCAAGTCGAAGACCGGACAGATGCCGTTAACGGCTATGTTTTTATTGAAGCAGAGGTTGTTAAGGTGTTTGAAGGCACGTTTTTGGGAAGTAAATATCTTGGCTTGGGAAAAAAGATTGGAGAATACAAAAAATTCCTTATACCTATAGGACTCACAGATTTTGTTTCGGAAGGAAATACAGATTTAATATTTGTGGATATGATCTTATCTGAAGAGGGCGGCGATCTGGGTATCCGTTCAGGCGGTGCAGGTGCGTTGGTTATTCCCGTGGAGGAAAATAAGCTTGTCATAGCCGAAGAACTGTTTTCCGTACAAAATCATAATGATCTTGATGCTTTGCTTTCCGGCAATGAATATATTAAGGATACCATTAATCTGGACGGACCTCTTTTCCAAAACGGAATGACGGTAGAAGAGCTTGATGAATTTTTCGCTTTGGTTTGCAAAACATTGGATGAATAAAAAACAATCGGGACGCATTTACGCGTCCCGATTTTGCTTATATGTGTGTTTCTTGGGGTGATTTTTCGGGGTCCCCAAAAATCCGCAGGATTTTAGGGGTGATTTAACAGAGCGTTTATTTTGTTAATCGCTCTTTTTTTGTCCCCGCACCAGAGAGGGGCGAGCAAGGTCTTTTTGCTTCCGTCTCCTGTAAGACGGTGCACGACCGTGTCCTCGGGCAACAGAGAAAGAAGCTTTTTTAACAAAGCGTAGTATTCATCCTCTT
>JAFOBR010000068.1 GCA_017381715.1 Clostridia bacterium | reverse complement strand
TCCGCCCTGCAAAAAGCGAATTTTATTTCTAAGGAGTGCTTCCTATGAAAAACGCAGTATTTATAACCGGAGCCTGCAGAGGCACCGGATACAGAATAGCAGAGGTTTTTGCACAAAATTGCTGGAGCGTTATCGTTACCGGCAGAAACGGAACCGATGCAGCTGAAGCGGCAAAAAAACTTGAAAGCACATATGGCGTTTTTGCAAAGGGATACGAATGCAATATCCGCAACGAACAGCAGGTAATAGATATATTTAACGATATAGACAAAAACGGCGTTTTTGTGGAAACGGTAGTGCTGTGCGCCGCAGATCTGGGCTTCGGCACCGATCCTTCCAAGGGGATGGATTTCTTTTCCGTTCCCGTAGAAGAGTTCGGCAGAGTGTTTGAAACCAATCTGGTGTGGAACTTTACTATCGTACGGCAGGCGGCTTTGCGTATGCGTGAAAAAGGGAAGGGAAGTATAGTGTTTATATCCTCCAATACCGCATACAGAGCAATTCCCAACCGCAGCGCATACTGTGCCTCCAAAGGCGGTATAAACTCACTTTCCAAAGCTATTGCGGTGGATCTGGGCAAATACGGCATAAGAAGCAACGTGGTGCTTCCCGGCACCATAAAAACTGCCCGTTGGGAAGCAATGGGAAGCAGTGCCATAAGCGGAAAGCTTACTCCCATAGGTGATATTTCGGATTTCGACGATATCGCAAACGCAGTATGGTATTTCGGCACCGACCTTTCAAAAAACGTAACGGGTTCGGAGCTTATCGTGGACGGCGGTATGGCATCCCAGCTTTACCCCGATTATCTTAACGAGCTTATAAGAAAAGAGCAGTAACAATGGAAGAACTTTTAGTATTGGATTACGATGGTAAAGGATATTTTTCCCATTTCAGATACGGCGCTTGGCGCATAGCATATCTTAATCACGCGCCTATGTTTACAAAAGAGGGAATTACCTATCTGGAACGGCATAACGAAACCGACGAGGTGTTTATACTTCTGGAAGGGGAAGCATCCCTTTTTATGGGGGAAAACGCAACGGAGGTTGTTATGGAAAAATTTCGTTCTTATATAGTTAAAAAAGGCGCATGGCATAATATAGTCGTTTCCGAAGATGCCAAGGTGCTTAGTGTAGAAAATGCAGACACGGGCAAAAATAATTCGGAATATCTGCCTTTCAGGTTTTTGAATTTTTGATTGCATATTTGAATAAACACGCAAAAAGAGGTTGGTTACAGCCTCTTTTTTTATGTTTAATTGAATAAAGTTAACAAATTTTACATATTAATATTTGACAAATCAACTTCAAACTGTTATTATAATATAAATATCTACATTTTATCCGGGGTTGTTTTTTAATGGGCGCAAAGAAAAATAAAAAATGGATAAGGTTCAGGCACACCATTGTTACAAATTTGCTGTTCCTTGTCATTTATCCTTATTCCCGCATTAAGTACGGCATAAAAATAGAAAAAATTGCGGATCCGAAAAGGCAGTGTCTTGTGCTGTTGAACCATCAGACACCCTTTGATCAGTTTTTTGTGGGCATGTCCTTCAACCGCAAGACAATGTATTATCTTGCTACCGAGGATATCTTTTCCAAAGGCTTTGTTTCCAAGCTGATCAAATTTCTTGCCGCACCCATTCCCATTAAAAAACAAACGACAGATATAAAAGCGGTTATGACTTGTCTCCGTGTTGCCAGAGAGGGCGGCAGTATAGTTATTGCGCCGGAGGGCAACCGTACTTACAGCGGACGTACCGAATATATGAACCCCGCCATAGTTTCCTTGGCAAAAAAGCTGTCTCTTCCCATAGCATTGTACCGTCTTGAGGGTGGTTACGGTGTCCAGCCCCGCTGGAGCGACGTTACAAGAAAAGGCGAAATGAGAGGGTACGTTTATGAGGTTATCGAGCCGGAGGAATATAAAAGCCTTACGGATGATGAGCTTTTTGAACGTATAAAAGAAGGGCTTTACGTTGACGAAACCACCCTTGGCGGTGATTTTTTTCACAAAAACCGCGCCCAGTAT
>JAFOBR010000007.1 GCA_017381715.1 Clostridia bacterium | reverse complement strand
TTGCTGTAATAGTAGTTGTAGTTATCGTTGTCGTTAAAAAGAAGAAATAATAACAAATAACATAAAAAGCTCCGAGTGATCGGAGCTTTTTTGTTTTTAACGATGAACGATGAACGATGAACGAGAAACTTCGGAAGCTTTTTGCGGAGCAAAAAACCGTGTAATTGTTTTCGATACATTCCGTCTGTAGAACTGAAAGTCTGATTGAAGCGAGGAACTGTATAAACAAAGCAGAATGAATTTTCAGGCGCGGGGAGCTGTAGTATTCTACTGCCCCCCGACTGAAAATTTATAGAAACGCAAAATTTAATGAAATCTGTTTACAGATTTTTACATACTAAAAAACAACAATGCGAGAGACAAACTATAATCTCTCGCATTAGTTATTTCGGTTTATTTATTTTTTGCGTTTCGATCTGCGCAGTTTAGACGGTTCCTATCCATAAAATACCACGGCAGGTAGGACAGCACAAACAGCGTGGTCACCGCCGCCATCATTACGGCGAAGCGGAGCGCGAAATTGGGAGGAAGGATATCAAGGATCGAGGGGGTATCCTCGGGCCGCGCCATAAACAGATAGTTTGCGCCGGGGCCGATAATACGGTTTGCGAAAAAGGCAACGGCGGTAAGCACTCCCAACAGCCCGTAGGCTTTAAAAGCACCTTTTATTGTGGGGCGCATCTTGTGTACGAACACCATATAGAATACGGAAATATAACCCAGCGTGTGCTCCAGCCAGAACTGGTAGTATCTGAAGCGGGTGGGACCGGTAAACGAAATTACCGTGGGAGTTATGAGAGCGAATATAGACCCTGCAAACAGCCAGAAATATACTATATTAAAAAGGCTTTGGCTTTTTCCGATAACCATAAAGCTGCAGAAAATCACCGCCCAGCCGCACACGGTAATGGGAAGATGGTCCACGGGGTTGGGGTCCAGCGAGGGGATGCCCACCAACCGCCAGTAATATGACATTTCGGAAACAATAAGCATAAACGCAAGAGTATAGCGGAATGCTTTTTCATGCTTGCACGCCTGTATTTTATCCTTGAACCGCCATATAAGCAAAATTATCCCCACCGCAACGAGTATGGGAAGAAAATGGGCAAGAGAAAAATTTGTAAATTCCTCTGTTTCCCCTTTTCCGAAAAAGTAATTAAAAAATTCCTTCATATAAAAGCGTTTCCCCCTTTGTGTCTGTGTTTTTTTAATTCTAACACACGAAAGGGGAAAAAGCAATATTTTGTTGAAAATGAGAAATGATGGTAGTTTTTATTAAAATTTCGAAATCTACCGTCTGTAGTGCAGAAAGTCTGAAGGGCGCGGAGCATTTGGATGCAGAAGGAATTTTCGTTAGCGGTAGCTGTAGTAAACTACAGCGAGCGACTGTTTCGGGGTCCCTGCGAATGCGAACAGCATTTGTGGGGTGAAACGCGAAAATTTCTACAAAAACGCAAATAAATTAAATTTAAAGAAATTCTGTAAGAATTTCCACCTCTGAACCATTAGAGGCGGTACGACGAGGACGTCGTACCCTACGGTTTTCGAATAGCCGTTTGTGTGGTTTGCGTTTTTGGTTCACGGGGTCCCCACAAAACCGCAGGTTTTGAGGGGTGTCTTCTGCGCCGAATGAACGCGCTCCCTCGTTCATCGTTTCTTTGCTGCTTTCTTAATAATATCCGCTTTGGTTTGCTTTTTGCCTGCGGCTAAATATCCGCCCGGCAGGGGAGAAAGTGCCGCCGTAACGGGAGGAAGAACACGGGCGAGCAGGCTTTCGCTTTCGGGGAAAAATGCGCACACCGCCCCCAGCAAAATAAGAGTGGTTACTGCGGCGTAAACTCCGCTTATTAACGCTCCCCCCAGCTTTACCGCCAAAAATCCTCCTGCCATACCGCTTAAGCCTATGGCAATACACGCCGATAACAGAACGTGGGAGGCAGGGTCGGCGCTTCCCGAAAAAACCGCCGCAAGACACAGCATTAACAAAAGGGAAAAAACGGGGATCGCCGCACCGCCGATAATTCCGCTTACCAATGGGTTGAGAACCCGTGCTTCTTTTTTCATTTTATGCACATCTCCTTTTTTTAAAATAGATATGCGCACACGCCTTTAATTATTCCGTGAGCCCCTGCAAAAGGACGGGATATTCCTCCTCGAGTGCGGAAAAGTTCATAGCCGAAGAATATATTTCCTCTAATTTACCGTGGCATACCGCCCCTTCCCCAAAGGCTTTGCGTGCCAAAGCGTATGCCCGTGCCGCCGTTTCGATACCTTGGGGTTCGCCCTCTTCTTTTTCTGCGGTAATATAAATATTTTTTCCGTGGAAATACACCCCGTTAAATCGGTCGCTGTGGGTGGGGTGGGGAGAAAGCGTTACCCTCTCTTCAAACCGCCTGCTTAAAAGTATTATTTCGTTCAATACGTCTTCATCCACCACTACCCTTTCTTCGGCTTGGGGAAACGGGTTGCACAAAACTATTCCCTTTCTTGTAAATGCGGCGGAAACACGGTAATCCGCTCCGCCCTTTAAGGAGGACAAAAGACGGGCTTTAAAAAATCCCTCTGTTTCCCTTTTTTGCGTTTTTTTACACGCCCTTTCTGCACAGACGGCGGATTTTATATATCCGTAGCCTTTTTTATAGCACTCCGCTTTATGGCAGGAAAGTGAAATTATCCCCTCTTTATCAAGCTTTTTTGCATCTATAAACCTGCCCGTATCAAAAAGGATCTCCTTTGCCAAGGGGTATTTCGGCTCCAGCACGTGGGGGGAGGTGCCGTCTGCAATACCCGTCCTTTTTTCCGGCAGATATATGCCGTCAAGGGAAGCGGGGTCGGAGGAGCAGAGTATGCGCCAAACCAAAAATCCCTTTTTTTCGCAATCCGAAGCTAATCTTTTCATTAAAGTGGATTTTCCGCTGCCGGGGGTGCCTTTTATGATATACAGCCTATCTGCATCCCGAAAATATTCCTCCAGATACCCCTTAAAACCGTTTTCCGTATTCACTCCCGCAAAAAATTCTGTGTTCATATATTCCTCCCGTGGTTGACATTATTTAAAACCCGTTATATACTGTTAGTAATAATATGTTACTGAAAGGTAGTTTGCCAAAAAATGAAAGCTTTAATTCTTGCAGGCGGTAAAGGAAAACGTCTGGGCAGCGATATAACCCATATCCCCAAGGTAATGCGTGAGGCTTTGGGAAAGCCCCTGCTTGGCTACGTACTGGAATACACGGATTTTATTCCCGAAAAAGACAAGGTTATACTGGTTGGTTACGAAAAAGAACGGGTTATGAACGCTTTTCCCGAGTATCCCTTCGCCGTGCAGGAGGAGCAAAAGGGCACGGGCCACGCGGTTATGTGTGCGGCACAGCATTTTGATGGATACGACGGAACCCTGCTTATTATAAACGGAGATATGCCCCTGCTTAAAAAGGAAAGCGTGCTGGCGCTTAAAAAGCAGCACGAGGATGCGGGCGCGGACTGCACCATACTCACCTTTGTTGCGAAAGGGGAAATCCCCCCGTTCGGCCACATAATACGCACCGTTTCCGGTTCTGTGGCAGGAATTGTGGAGCACAAGGACGCAAGTGAAGCTCAAAAGCTTATTCCCGAGCTTAACGGCGGTATATATATGTTTGACAGCAAAAAGCTGTTTTCCGTTCTTTCCCGCATAACTCCCAGTCCCGTAACCGGCGAATATTATCTTACCGACGTGCCCAAGCTTATGATTGCCGAAGGTTATAAGGTGGAAGCGTTTATACTCCCCGATGAAACCGAGCTTGCGGGAGTAAACACCGAAGAGGATTTAAAAGAAGTAGAAAGAATATTAAAAAAAGAGCAGATGTGATCTGCTCTTTTTAACTATGAACTATGAACGAGGAACGAGGAACGAGGAACGAGGAACGAGGAACGAGGAACGAGGAACGAGGAACGAGGAACGATGGTAGTTTTTTGCGGTATACGCAAAAATCTGCCATAGTTCACAGTTACTTCCAATATCCTCTTGTAAACTCCTTCGGCTTATCCGAGGGGATTTCCTTTTCGTCCGTTATCACGAACAGGCGGTTATGAATTACGTCCTTATCCAAAAGATAGGTGGGGAGAGAATTGAAGATAAGGTTGCGGTGGTTGTATTCGCCCCACACGGGAAAGCGGGCAGAGGTGCGGTCTGTAAGTACTGCCTTACAATCCTTTACACAGCCGGAAATGTTTTTTATAATACAGTTTTCCGTGTGCATTAAAACCTGCCTGCCGTAAACAGGGTATTCGCCTATATCGGTTTTGACCGCCCGCGGCGTGACCTCGGGTGAAACGCAAACCCCCGAAAATCCCATTTCCTCGTAAATTTTTGCGGTATGGGTATTGGTTGCGTTCAAGTTTCCGTCCCCGTACACGGCAAAGCCCGCGCACAGAGAAATGTGCCCTATATTGGTTACGGTGACCCGTTTTACACCAAGCTTTTTTGCTTTTTCAAGCTGCTTTTTTATATCCTCTTCTTCCGCAGTGGTTATGACTCTGGGAAGCAGGATGGATATTTTTGATACCTCGTAACGCTTTACGGTATTTTCGTTAAACTTCCAAAGAGGAATATCTATACGCACAGCATCCGAAGGAACGGCAAAGCCGTTTTCCGGTTCGTAAACACGGTAAATATCCCCTTTAACGGGTAAAAACAAAAGATCTTCTTTTTTTATTTCGGGTATTTTTTGGCTTGAAACGGGGGCGTTTTGGTTTAATATCTCCCCTTTTAAGCCTTCCAGCGCTTTACGGCGCAGGTCGTTCACGGCGGATGCAGGCATAAATATGCCCTCCTCTGCGTGAGCCTCTATGTTTGCCGCCTTAAAGCCGCTTCCTCCCGTTTTTGAAAGACGGCGGATAAGCTCATCTTTTTCCGTGCCCTTGCCCGTGGCGGTAAGGCACTCTCCTTCCGCAGTAAAGGAAACGGAATCGCACAAAGCGGTAACGTATGCTTTTTCTTTGCCGAAAAAGCCGAAGATATCTACATCTTTTTCTGTTTCGCCCACTACTTCGGTAACCGCTTCTCTGGTTAACGCTTTATCCTTTTCCCTGCGGACGCCGAACATTTCTTTTCCCTTTGGGAAAGATAATACCCTGCGGAAAATCCGCTGCGGGAAAAGATCTTCTCAAGTGCGCCGTATTCCTCCTTGGTGGCGGGGCGGTGCTCATCTATTAAAGCACGGTATGCTTTTGTAACCGAATACACGTATTCGGGGGATTTCATACGCCCCTCTATTTTAAAAGAGGCAACACCCATATCCAAAAGCTCGTGTATATACTGAGCAAGGCACATATCCTTTAAGGAAAGGTGGTAGCCCCCTTCATAGGGCAGGCGGCAGGGCTGGGCGCATTCCCCTCTGTTTCCGCTTCGCTTGCCGATGAAGGATGACATCAAACATCCTCCCGATTGGCTTACGCAGTATGCGCCGTGGACGAAGGCTTCTATTTCCACCCCCGTTAAGACACATTTTTTTATTTCCTCTCTGCTTGCTTCACGGGCGATAACCACCCGTTCCATACCAAGCTGTGACGCTTTTAAAACGCCGGATGCGGAATGAACGCACATCTGTGTGGAGCCGTGGAGCGTAAGGGCGGGAAAGTGCTTTTTTATCTGACCTGCCAGACCGATATCCTGAATAATGATCCCGTCACACACCTTGTTTTCGTAAAGAAAACGGGCGAATTCAAGGGCGGGATCCATTTCGCGGTCGGTTATAAGGGTGTTTACGGTAACGTACAGCTTTTTGCCGAGAAAATGCACCTTTTCGGAGGCTTCTATTAACTGTTCGTTATTAAAATTTCCCGCAAATGCACGGGCACCGAAAGAGGTGCCTGCCAGATATACCGCGTCTGCCCCCGCTTTTAAAGCGGCTTCAAGACAAGACATATTCCCTGCGGGAGAAAGTAATTCCGACATAAGCACCTCTCATTTTTTTATTTTACGTATATACGCTCGAGCTTTGTTAAAAGCAGTACCAAGGGTACAACCAAAAGTCCTGCGGCGAAATTTCCCAGCAAATGATAAATATCAAAAGAAAGTCCCGCGCTTATCCAGACCATAGTCTGCTTGAAATCAAAGCCCCGCACCAGCGCCTCCCAGGGGGCGCAAAGCGCCCCGAAGGAAAGGCCGTATAACCCGTTTACTATGGGTAGAACGAAATATCCCATACGGGAAGTATATATTTTTTTTGGAATAAGCATTCCCACACCCCAAAGGATCGCCCATACGTAAAGATACGCTACCCACCACGTCCCGAAGCCGTTGTAGATGCCGCAAAGTAAGACGAAAATATATATGGGAACGAGGGCGCCCCATCTGTACACCGCAGTAAACGCCAGCATGAACATCCCCAAGGGATGAATGTTCGGCAAAAACGCGAACACCTCTTTGGAAACGAACAAAAGCGCGCCCAGCATAGCGTACAGCACGAGGCGGAATAAAACTGTAAAGGTTTTATTTTTCCGCTTTGAATTCATATTCGCCGCCGTCGGTTATATTTATGCCGTCAACGCCGGTCATAGCGTAGGCTCCGTTTTCGTAGATCGCCCAGTACATACCGGTGTCCTCGTAAACCAGAGTCATTCCGTTTACTTCGGTAACATAAAGTCCGTAATCTCCCAGCGTGCCGTCCATAAGACTGTGCTCGGTAAGGGCGTCGCCCAGCGTATCCATATCCGAAGAAATGGTAAGGGTTACGGAATATTCCTCGGCGGTTACTTTTAAAGTAAAGGTTTTTGCTCCTTCACCCAAGGATGTATCCTCGGTATACATAGCATCGTCCCACAGTCCTTCGGGGACGGTCTTGCAGGAAGCAAGGGAAAGAATGACAACAAGTGCCAAAAGTGTTAAAATTGCTGTTTTTTTCATTGTTTTTTCTCCTTAAAAATAAAAGTTTTTATCCGGAGAAAAATCACATACTCTCTTCCGTGTGTTCGGGGCACACGTTGCCCAAGAGAAATGCGCGTTTTACGGAAAGAAAAGTATTCCGGCTTTCACGGCAATGGCTGTTGCGAGGGAATCTACACCCTGCTTTCCTTTACGGCGGGGAACGTTTTTTCTACCTCCGCTCCCGCCACAAGCTTACGCTTGTTTTCCGCTTTTTCTTTGGATAGAGTTATTATACAACCGAAAACAACAAAATGCAACAATATTTTTGACACGGTTTTATTATATATATTGTAACAAATTTTAAATTTTACTTGATAAATAGGAAAAAATGGAGTATAATCATAGAGATAATGAAGAAGTCTGCACACAGATAGTGTGAAAAAATAAAATCCGATAGACACGAGGCATTTGGATGCAGACCCAAAAGGAGATATATTGTTATGAACGTAAAAACACCTGTTATCACTATAGTTATGGACGGCGTAGGCCTCTGTCCCCGCACGGAGGGCAACGCTGTTGCCGCCGCAAGCACACCCACTCTGGATATGCTTATGGCAAAATACCCCACCTTTTCTTTGAAGGCTCACGGCACCGCTGTTGGTCTTCCCTCCGATGACGATATGGGCAACAGCGAGGTTGGTCACAACGCGCTGGGCGCAGGTCAGGTTTTCGCTCAGGGCGCAAAGCTGGTTTCCTCTGCTATTGAAAGCGAAAAGCTGTTTAACAGCGAAAGCTGGAAAAAGGTTGTTGCCAACGTTGGCGAAACCGGTACCGTGCATTTTATCGGTCTGTTTTCCGACGGTAACGTACACTCCCATATCGACCACCTTAAGGCTATGATCGTAAGAGCCAAGGCAGACGGAGTTAAGAAGGTTCGTATACACGTGCTTCTTGACGGCCGCGACGTTGGCGAAACAAGCGCGCTTGAATACGTTGACCCCTTTGAAGCATGGCTTAAGGACCTTTGCGACACATCCTTCGACGCACGCATTGCATCCGGCGGCGGAAGAATGGTTATTACCATGGACAGATACGAAGCTAACTGGTCTATGGTTGAAAAGGGCTGGCACACCCACGTGCTGGGCGAGGGCAGATATTTTGCATCCGCTCACGAAGCTGTTGTTACCTACCGTGAAGAGACCGGCAAGATCGACCAGGATCTTCCCCCCTTCGTTATTGCAGAAGACGGCAAACCTATCGGCACCGTTGAGGATGGGGACAGCGTAATATTCTTTAACTTCCGCGGCGACAGAGCTATTGAAATTTCCAAAGCATTTGACGATAAGGATTTCGATAAATTCGACCGTGTACGTGTACCCAACGTAGTTTACGCAGGTATGCTTGAATATGACGGAGATGCCCACGTACCCTCTATGTACCTTGTTTCTCCTCCCGAAATTTCCAACACCATGGGTGAATACCTTGCTTCTCTGGGCGTTAACCAGTACGCACTCAGCGAAACCCAGAAATACGGCCACGTAACCTATTTCTGGAACGGAAACAGATCCGGCAAGTTTAACGAAGAATTGGAAACCTACGTTGAGGTTCCCTCCGACGTGGTTCCCTTTGAACAGCGCCCCTGGATGAAGTGCGCAGAGATCACCGACCTGCTTATCGAAGCTATTGAAAGCGGTAAATACGGATATCTTCGTGTGAACTTCCCCAACGGCGATATGGTTGGACACACCGGCTCCTTTGCCGCAACCAAGATATCTATGGAAGCGCTGGACCTCTGCCTTGCACGTATACTTAAGGCAGTTGACAAGGCAGGCGCAGTGGCTGTTATTACCGCAGACCACGGCAACGCCGACGAAATGTACGAATACAACAAGAAAAAGGGTGCGGTTTCTTTGAACGAGGACGGAACTCCCAAAGCAAAGACCAGCCATACCCTTAACCCCGTTCCCTGCATTATCTATGATAACACCGGCAGAAACGATTACGAATGTGTGGAAGGTCAGTACGGCCTTGCAAACGTAGCCGCTACCGTTGTGACACTGCTGGGCTTTGAGCCTAAAGATATGTGGGAAGCATCTA
>JAFOBR010000067.1 GCA_017381715.1 Clostridia bacterium | reverse complement strand
CTACAGAGGCATATTTGGAGCGGATTACGGGGCTCGAACCCGCCACCTCGACCTTGGCAAGGTCGCGCTCTACCAAATGAGCTAAATCCGCAGAAAATATGGCGATCCGGATGGGGCTCGAACCCACGACCTCCAGCGTGACAGGCTGGCGTTCTAACCAACTGAACTACCGGACCACATTGTGCGCCTCAGCGCGCTTGCTTATAATAACACATCTTTTTTCATTTTGCAATACCTTTTTTAAAAAAAATTGAAATTTTCCTCACATTGACAAAACTTACCTCATTTGGTATAATTCTTTAGGAGGTAATGCACAGTGAAAAACAAAAAAACTATTATTTTAGTGTCTTGTATTTCGGCTATTCTTGTTGTTTCGGTCGCAGTAATGGCTTTTATAGGCAACAAAGGAGCTGGAGATTCTGTATCAGCAGCAAGAGAATATCTGGAAGCTTCTATGCGGTACGATACAAAAGGAATGGCAAACACTGCTTCCGATAAGGTAAGACAGCAATTATATAATACGGGAGAGATTCCCACTGTAAGAGAACTGATAAAAGCGCTTAACAAAAGCTACGACGGTGTCCCCAGCGGATACGAAGGCAGAAAGATAAGCTTTACTGTGGTAGACGAATACGTAAGCGGTGACACAGGCTACGTGAAGCTTAACGTATACGTAGACGGTGTTAAGATGTATACGAGAGAATGCGCCACGGTAAGGATTGGCGGAAGATGGTATTATGACGGAGAACCGGAGGTTAAATAAATATGAAATATGTTTCTGAAAACGGCAAAGCTACCATTACTTTTGAAAAACATGGTTACTCGCTCAACAACCAGCCCTTTGACAACACCTTTTCAAGCGATACCGTAGTCGTTGACGAAGCGGGCACAGAGCCTGTTAAGATCGACTGCAAAAAGCGTTTGGGCGGTACATACGTATACTGCAATAATCCCGAAATGCTTGCTTCCCCCGATATCGATACCGTGCTTATGGAGGATAAATACTTAAGCGGTGACGTTGTTTTCACCTTTGAAAACAGCAATCATTCCGGCGTGGACCTTCGTATGGGATACAGACTTTACAACGATTCCGGCAAGGATGCCACAGTTACCGTAACAAATATCGGTGTACAATGGGAGGGCGAATGGCTTGGTCAGAAAGAATGGAGCGACTATTACTCTCTTAAATTCGATCTGCCCGAGGATTATTTCAACGCGGACGGAAGCGTTCACGAAGCCTACTTCGGCTGTGATTTTGTCGATTACACACCCACCCTTTATACTCCTCAAACTATTACCGTACCTGACGGAAAGTACATATACGTAATGGGCGGTACCAGCGATGATTCTTACGGCGGATTTACTGTAGGCGATACGGGCGATAAATTCCTTAAAGTCGGCAAATGCGGAAACGGCGTGGTCAAGTTTAATATCGACGGTGAAATGACCGGCTCTTTCCTTTGTTATACCGACCCTAAAAATGTGCCTTACGGAAAAGTACAGCAAGGATATATAGTAAGCCGCGACGGAAGAGATTATTCCGCACAGTACAAGGGCACCGACCACACCGCAGGTCTTATTGAAACAGAGGCTGTGTTTGTTTCCGGTAACAACACTGCTGACGGACCGATCCCCGTTACATACGATTACTGGTCGGATGTTAACTGCGCAAGCAAGAAACAACCCTACCAGCTTTATGAAAGAGAAAAGTTTACCTATACCGGTTCTGCATATCATTACGCTATAAACCCCAACGGAAACGATAAATATATCGGCACGGATATGATGGTGTTTGAGTGTGTGGATATCGATGGCAAGCCCATTATTATAGACAACGACCGTGCGGACGGCGCAGGTAAGCCCGCAAACACCGGTAACTGGATGATACAGTATACCGATAACCTGACATTGGTTAATTCATCCGATGCCGAAAAGAAGTTCAGAATATACAAAAAAGGCTCTATAAGCGGTGTTCTGGCGACGATAGTGAGAGATACCGAAGGTAACGTTAAACGTGCTTTTATGAACGTACAGCCCTATTCCTTTAACAAGCCCGAAGAAGCCTTTGCGGGTATCAACAAGGATGGACTTGTCCTTTCCCACGGCAGATATTGGCCCGTAATGGCAAACGGACAGCCTTTTCCCGAATTACTTGAAGAACGTACTCTTGTTTACGAAACCATCTTACAGCCCAAATCAGCCGCCCGTGTAAGTATCGATGCGATCATTCTCGCCAACTCTTGCGGCGGACTTGAAACCAAGGTTACATCCGAAAAAATATAAAAAGTTTAAGCGCACAAATTTTTGTGCGCTTTGCTATTGACAAATCGGTTTACATGTTGTAAACTATACACGGGTCTACAACACGTAAACCAAGGAGGATAATAAAATGAATGAAATACAGCTCGGAGTTATCGAGAGCAAATTTGCGGATATTATTTGGGAAAACGAGCCCTTATCCTCTTCCGCACTTGTAAAGCTGTGCGAAGAAAGGCTGACATGGAAAAAATCCACCACATTTACTGTTTTGCGCAGACTTTGCGATAAAGGTCTGTTTAAAAACGAAAAAGGTGTAGTGTCCTCCCTTATATCAAAACAAGATTTTTATTCCCTGCAAAGCGAGAGATTTGTGGAGGATACCTTTGACGGGTCTTTACCTGCGTTTATCGCCGCTTTCACGGCACGAAAGAAGCTTAGCAAAGAGGAAATTTTGCTTTTAAGGAATATGATCGACGAATATAAGGAGGAGCAATAATGACAGACATTTTTATAAAACTTCTTAATATGAGTATAGTCGCAGGATGGCTTGTGGTTATGGTTATGCTATTGCGTCTTGTGCTTAAAAAAGCTCCCGCCTGGATTTTCTGTGTACTTTGGGCACTTGTTGCTTTAAGGCTTTTGCTCCCTGTTTCGGTTCAAAGCAAAACAAGCGCAGTTCCCAGCGTGGAAACCGTACCGCCGGAGATAGTTTATACGGATGTTCCCAAAATCCACACAGGATTTGAAACCTTCAACCACTTTGTGAATCCATATTTATCCGACGTACTTGCCCCTCCATTTCCCGAAGAAATTTTAATCGAAGGTACGCTTACGGGCAGTATCAATATACCCGAAAAAACGCCCGCACAAGAAATTGTCGATATTGCTACTGTAGTATGGCTGTGCGGAATAGCAGCTATGGCTGTTTACGGTATAATAAGCTATGTTTTGTTAAAACGCAAGGTGCGTGAAGCTGTTAGGCAAGAAAAAAGCATATTTATATGCGATAACGTTACTTCTCCGTTTATTATGGGCGTGTTGTTTCCGAAAATATATCTCCCCTCTTCTATTACGGAAGCTGATGCGGAGATGGTGATTGCTCACGAGCAGGCGCATATCAAGCGCAAAGACCATCTGTGGAAACCTTTTGGATTTTTATTGCTTACCGTATATTGGTTTAACCCTTTATTGTGGGTAGCGTACGTTATGTTTTGCAAGGATATTGAATCCGCCTGCGATGAAAAGGTTATTAAAAAATACGGTCTACAAATTAAAAAGCAGTATTCCGAAGCATTACTTAACTGCAGCACTTCGGGCAAGTGGATAACGGCTTGTCCCGTAGCCTTTGGGGAAACCGCCGTAAAAAGCCGTATTAAGGGCGTGCTTAACTACAAAAAGCCCGCTTTCTGGATAATAATTATTGCTGTTTTGGCGTGTATAGCAACATCGGTATTCTTTCTTACGGATCCTTTGGATACCCAACCAAACGATAATTCAGGCAACATTTCAAACGGTTATCCCGATGATGACAGTACTCACGTTGTGCAGTTCACCGGAGAGAGAATTGTATTTGATAACGCATTTTATTCATCTGTATTCTTTACCGATGACACCTTTCCACAATTTGCCTTGACTTCCGATAACAAACTGCTTACTTCGAAGACTTCAGACCCAGTCTGGTATGTAGTAGGCGAAGCAGTTGATATACAGTTTTACCCAGATAATTTCTATGAATACCTTCCAACTGAAAGCTGGTATCACGATTATAGCGCCGAGTTTGTTCGACGGAACGTTCGGCAAGCATATTTGTGCAGAGGTGAAGAAAAAAGCATATATTATATACTTTACCTTAATAACGGCGTAACTTTGATGGTATTTGGTTATGAATTTGAATATCAATCCAAAATTCATACGTCAATAAGGGCAATAGTCGAATATTCCGTAGTTGACAGTGTAAACAAAGGTTATACTCTGCCGTTAATGAAGTACGAAGTATACACTTTTAACAGGGAAAGTAATAGATCATACCCAAAATTTGAAGCAGCGATATTCTTGGAAAAAGAAGGTGATCATTTTACATACGGATACCGCGCCTACTCTGCACAGCAATATTGCCCTTACGGCTCTTACCGCTATGACGGCGACAAGCTGTACCTTGAAACGGCTGACGGAAAAAACACTTATGTTTTTGAACGGACCGATGAGGGCTTAAATTACATATTCGATCTGTCTTCTTCGTTACCTAAATCAGAAGACAATCCCGAAAACGAGATTGAATACTTTACTCGCAACACGCTCTTTGTTAAAGACAAAGAAAGCACCACCCACAATTACGCCCACATTACTTCTTGTATATCTACCGAAAACGTGTTCAAAGACGTTGACGGCGACGGACAACACGAATTGTGTGTTATATTACCCGTACCTACATCCGACGTACCAGCAAACGTGCTTGCAATTTACGATGGATGTGATCGTGTTGCTGAAGAAATAATAATATTTAAAGATGTCCGATTTGAAATCGGCACAGACGGCAGCATAGGGCTTAAATTATGGAATGAAGACACACATTACGATTTCAGGCTTACCGATGAAGGAATAATCTGCACTAACACGGAAACCGGTGAAGAAAAGCCGTTTTCCGAGATGGGAGGGATAAAACAATGAAAAGAATAATATCCTTAGTTTTATTAATCCTTTGTATTACTGCTGTTTGTGTACCCATGTATTCCTGCGGGAGCACGGAAAATACGGACAAAAAAGGCAGACAATACGTCTGCGGTGAGTTTGTATGCAGTGAAACACTTGCTTTGAGCAGCGTAGATCCTTACTTATCCTATGTGCTCACAGAATCAGTATTACTTAGTCAGAAAAAAGAAGCATTATACGTTACTCCTGATATGCACCTGTTTTCAACCGTAAGATATGAGGAGGACATTCAGTCAGTTTGGAAAGAATTGGGTGTCCTGATTAAAGATTCGTTTGATTTAAAGATCATAAATTCGGACTCCGACTGGAAAAACGGACATTCATTCCAGCATATTACAGATAACCTTGAATGTGTCTATTCCATAAACAAGGACAATAACGTAAAATTACAGCTTATATTTTTAAAGGATAAAACAGTTTATCTTTCTGTAAGCTCAAGGAGTAACGAAAGTATTTTTCTGTTGGAAGAAACGGAAATCAGTTATTATGAAGATATACAAAGACCTTCGTTTGAGGTGTTTACCTTCTCTGTATCCGGTACCGCAGAAGAATATATGGTATTCAAAAAAAACGTACTGTGTTTTTATAACGACAGAACCGAGTTTTTCCTGCAATGCGCGGAAAACAACAGCGGCGGAATACACGGTAAAGTTACCGAAACGACTGACGGTTATTTGTTGGAAAGCAATGACGGTAAATATAAATTAACCGTTCATACAGATAGCGACAATATGCATTTTACCGCAGAATCACCCGAAAAAATAAATTTCGGCGAAAATATTACCGTGGGCACGGGAAACGATTTGAAAAAAGCGGGCGAATATTATACTATACTTAACCAAAATTCAGGATGCTTTGATACTTGGCGTGCTGATTTTAACGGCGACGGCATCCAAGAGCAAATTACATTCCACCGTTTCAAGAATTTTAAATCAAGGATTGTTTCACGCATCGAAGACTTGTTGGTTCCCCCGTACAAAATCAATGTTGCCGTATGGGAAAACGGCGAAATAAAACATTTTGTTTTCCTTCCGTTTGATAACATTGTAAGCGGAATACGGTTTTACGAGAGTGAAAACGGTGAGCTGTTTGCAGAGGTAGACGAAATCAAATACAGGAAGCATCATTACAGCGGTGTCAACCTTCCTGACAATCCGGTGCCATATACCGAAACGGTAATATATAAGGTTACTGTTGACGAAAACGGATTGAATTTTGAAAAAGTGGAAAAAACGGCTTGAAAAAGCCGTTTTTTCTTTATATTCAGCCACAGAAAAACAAAAACCGTACTTTGAAGTACGGTTTTATATGGAGCTGATGACGGGAGTCGAACCCGTGACCTCATCCTTACCAAGGATGTGCGCTACCTACTGTGCCACATCAGCATATATATTAAAATGTGTGGTGGGCCATCAGGGACTCGAACCCCGGACCGACCGGTTATGAGCCGGTTGCTCTAACCAACTGAGCTAATGGCCCACATTGAAAGAACCTTTAACTGTGCTTTCGCAGACAGCTTGGTTATTCTATCACACACGATGCTGTTTGTCAAGTACTTTTTATCAAATTCAAGTATTTTTTTACTTGCTGTTTTTTGCTCCGAAAATACGCCTCATAAGAGGACGTAACAGCTTAGGTGATTTTAATACGACTATTTTCAAAACCCATTACCTCCTAATTCAAATATAAGAGCAGACCGGCGATGACGGCTGCCGCAGCAACAGTAAAGCTGACCGCTACCCACGGAAGCAGGCAGGCCACTATTATCCCTATTCCAAAAGCGATAACACAGCCTCCCGATGATCTATTTCTATGTTTTAACTTCAAGCTACCACCTCTTGATATTAATTTATGCACGAATGCTGTAAACGGTACTAAAATTTATATTACCCGCATATAAGTATATCAAAAACAGAAAGGATCTAAGCCATGGAAATATACACAAAGGAAATACCTTTGTTCAAAAGCGTATTTTGCGGAGACGTAGACAGAGAATTTGAAAAGGAAACATCACTTGCGGATTACAGCCCGGATATATCAAGGCTTATAAAGCTCGACGCAACCCCCTACGTGGAAAGCGCAATTATTAACGGAGACAAGTGTATAATAAACGGCGTTTACTTATTCTCTATGCTTTATGAACGCAGCGAAAGCGTATCTTTATCTTTTGCAACATTTAACGTTCCTTTTACCGAAAGGATCGAAATAAAAACCGCAGTAAAGGAAGGCACGGTAAATTGCAAAGCAAAAATCAAACGGATCGGCTGCAAAATAATTAATCCCAGAAAATTTTCGGTTAGGATAAAAACCGCACTGAGTCTTTCTGTCCAAGGTATCGAAAGAGTGAAAATATGCGATACTTCCCTATTGCCCCAAAACGTACACGTTAAAAAAGACAGCTATACATACAAAGGGAAGATTGATGAAAAAACAAATGAATTTTCTTTTGAGGAAAGCTACAACTTAAACGAAAAATCCGTACCCGTTGACGACGTAATAATGAATTACTTTTGTGCGGAAAAGCCGGAATGCTTTTTATCAAACGGAAAAGCTGAATTAAAGACCTCTGTAACAAGTAAAATGTTATACACGGGAGAAGGGGGAGACGGAAAATGTATAATCTCCAAGAAAAGCTTTCCCGTTAGTATGACATTTGACGATACGGATATTGAGGATAACGTAACCGTTTGCTGTGAGGCTTCGGTAGTTTCCGCAGAAACTTCGATAGATGTGGATTCCTACGGTGAAAACAGAGTGGTTCATATCAGATTCACAGTAAAAGCAAAGATTACACAGTACAAAAACTGCGAAACAGAATTCGCAACCGATGGTTTTGCTTCCGGTTGCAGAAATTATCCCGTTTCACAGAAATTCACAACACTCACAACAAAAGATACAGTTTCACGTATTTTTTCTTTGGAAGGAAAGTTTGCTACCGACACAAAAATTGCAGAAATAATAGACCACACTTCAAAAATTAACGAATGCAGATTAAAAAAAGATGACAGAGCCGTTATACTTTACGGTACTTATACGGTTTCTCTGTTATGCAGGTCAGATGAAAGGTACGAGAATATTGATCTGACAGAAAGCTTTGAAGAGGCAATTCCCGATATTGACTCAAATTTTGATATATGGGACATAGACTGCAGTGCGTTGGAAACGAATGTCAATTTTTCCACAGACGGAAAAATCGAAGCAAAGGTAGTATGTAGTATGAAATTAACACCCAATGCATATGTTTCTTTTTCTGCCGTAACAGACATAATAGCTGACGATGACGAGGAAAAAGACGGTTATAATCTTATTTTTTGTTACCCTTCCGGCAAAGACGATCTGTGGAATATTGCAAAAAGATATTTTGTAAATCCCGATGCGTTGCGAAACGATAATCCTGAGACTTTCAACGCTATAGGTGAACTCACCAGCCGTTTGCCTATAATTATAAAAAAATAAAACATACGCCCTCCTTTGTCATATACTGATAAAAAGACAAAGGAGGGTTTTATGTCGGAAAAAAAGATAATTGCCGCAATAGGCGGCGACAGACGTTTGGTAGAAGCGGCACGGCGGTTTGCCCGTGATAATACCGTGTTGTGCTACGGTTGGGATAACTGTCCCGATGTTTGCGATAATATAATGCCATGCGGAAGATTGGAAGATGCGGTAAAAAATGCGGATATTGTGTTATTGGGACTTCCCTGCTCTCCCGACGGTAAGGTTATCGCCGCACCGCTTTGCGATATGGCAATAAAAATAAGCGATCTTATGTCGGCAACTCCAAAAGACGCCATAATATGCGGAGGATTATTGCCGACGGATATTACCGAAAGCTTCTGCAAATGTATAGATTATTACAAAGACGAACTGCTGCAAACGGGCAACGCCGTACCTACCGCCGAAGGCGCCATAATGATAGCAATGCAGGAAACTCCCTTTACCGTGGACGGAGCCCGTTGCACGGTGTTGGGAAGTGGAAGGATATCAAAGGCATTGGTACCCAGATTAAAAGGCTTGAACGCAGAAGTTACGGTAGCCGCAAGAAAAAAATCTGACAGAGCGTATTGGGAAACTCAGGGTATTAAGGTGTGTAACTTTGAAAAGCTAAAAGAAATTCTCCCCTTAACGGATATTCTGTTCAACACAGTTCCCGCTCTTGTGGTCGGTAAGACAGAGCTGGATGTGTTTAACGAAAAAGGCGTAATAATCGATCTTGCGTCACGTCCGGGTGGAGTTGATTTTGAATATGGAAAAAACACGGGCAAGCGAATAATCTGGGCGCTCTCGTTACCCGGAAAGGTTGCACCTGTTACTGCGGGAAGAATTATTTATAATACGGTTGTTTCTCTTTTAAACGAGAAAGGAGTAATAGTATGAAAATAGTATTTGCCGTGTGCGGTTCCTTTTGCAACCACAAAAATGCACTTAATGCACTGAAAGAGATTATAAGCAAAGGGCACGAAGTTACTCCCGTGCTTTCCGAAATTGTTTGCAACACCGACACTCGCTTCGGAAACAAGGATGCTTTTATTCTTAATATTGAAGCTATGTGCGGTAAAAAAGTAATAACCTCTATAAAAGAAGCCGAAGAAATACTCACGCCCGGACAATACGATCTGCTTATCATCTGTCCCTGCACGGGAAACACATTGGCAAAGATAGCAAACGGAATTACCGATTCCACGGTAACAATGACAGCGAAAATATTTTTCAGAAACAGAAAAGCGGTGCTTATCGCACTTGCAACCAACGATGCTCTGGGTATGACATTGAAAAATATCGGAACCCTTGCGGTAAGAAAAAACGTATATTTTGTTCCTCTCGCTCAGGACGATTATATAAAGAAGCCGGATTCGCTGGTATGCGATTTTAAACTGATAACGGTTTCGGCTGAAAACGCAGTAAAAGGCATACAAACCCAACCCTGCATCGAATAAAACATCAAGGCTGTCCCAAAAAGAGACAGCCTTCAATTTAATTTATATATGCATAGGAAAACATATTATATCCATCGCTTCTTACAAGGCATTCTTCCGCCTGCTTTGACAAAAGCGCTTTATCCGTTATCCATTCGTTTTTTCCGTCCCCTGCGTTATTGTCCGTTGCGCCCTGTTTATATGCGGCAAGCCCGATATACAGCTTTACAGAGGGTGTTTTGATAACATCTGCCCATTTGGATACCATTTGGGAAAAAGGCGCTGTGGAGTGAATATATCCAAAGTATATTTGCGGCATTATGTAATCCACATAACCATCGGTTGAACACCATTTATATATGTCGGTACAGCAGGTTGCATAGGTATAATGCATATTTCCGGCGGGAGAAATACCGAACACGCACTCGGTATCCAAAGATTTCACCAGAGCATACACACGTTTTACAAATTCGCTTACGTTATTTCTTCTCCACATCTGCAGACGAGTTTCGCCCGAAGCGGCAAAATCTTCGCTGTCAAAAGCAGGGTCCGTTGTGGGATAAAAGTAATCATCAAAATGGATACCGTCCACATCATACTTACGAATGATCTCCTCTATTCCGTTAAGAATTAAAGCGCAGGCCGCTTCATCTGAAGGACGGAGATAATATCTGCCGCCGTGAAGGCTTAGTTTACCCCAAGAATGAAGCTGACGGATAGGCGAATCTTCGGGAATCAAAGAAAGCTCTTTTTCTTCCATAAGACGAAAAGGATTTACCCAAGCGTGAAACTCCAACCCGTATGTGCGGGCAGCGGAAACCAACAGTTCAATAGGGTCGTATTCAAAGCTGTTGCCGTAAGCACCGACAGCATATTTGGAGGGAGGATAATATTCAGAGGGATAAAAGCTGTCTCCAAAAGGACGGACCTGAACGAAAAGGGCGTTATATCCTTTATTTTTAAGCTCTTTACACATATTATCAATATATGCGGCATAATCTCCTGCGGGATTTTGCCCTTCCTTGGAGCACATAGCCTTGGTTATATCGTATTGAGAGATCCACACGGCTTTTAATTTTTCCGAAGCATCGGGTGTATACACAAAGGATTCCTCCTCTTTTAATTCAAGATCATCAGGATACGGCACAAAAACTTTAGATTCCTCGGACACTTCTGTAACAGAAGAAAAATCTCTGTCTTCCGCTGCGCAGGAGCACAAAAATATTAATATTATAAGCAACAGTAAAATAATTTTTTTCATTTTTAACTCCTTGATTGATTTACGGTGTCCTATATGTTAAAATATATTAAAAGGAGGGAAAATTGTGTACAGAGAAGTAATAAAACGCTTTAACGCTGCGGGATACCAAGCTTATCTCGTGGGCGGAAGCGTGAGAGATATGATAATGGGACGCGAGATATTCGATTACGATATCTGCACCTCTTCCCTTCCAAAGGAAGTATATAAGGTTTTTAGTGAAGAAAAGATTTTTGAAACGGGAATAAAGCACGGCACGGTTACGCTTTTATACAAAGATATCCCCTTTGAAATAACTGTATTCAGAAAAGAAACGGGATATTCCGACCACAGACATCCCGATAAAGTGATTTTCGGCGCCACACTTGAAGATGATCTCGTGCGCAGGGATTTCACTATAAACGCAATTTGCTATGACGGCGAAAAATATATCGATCGCCACGGCGGAATACAAGATATCGAAAACCGTATAATACGTGCCGTGGGAGATCCCGAGAAGAGATTTTCGGAAGACGCATTACGAATATTGCGCGGATTGAGGTTTGCATCTGTTCTGGGGTTTGAAATCGAACCCGAAACGCTTGCCGCAATGGAAAGACACGCATTCGATATTAACACCGTTTCCGCAGAGAGAATATTTACCGAATTCAAAAAAGCCGCAGCGGGAAACCACTTTACAAAAGTTTATGAAAAATATTATGATATTTTTAAGCTGTTTATTCCGTTAGCCGCTCCGGTAAAAAGCGTATTTAAAAACGCACAAGATGCTGTTAACGCTTTGCAAACCCTGAAAGCAGACAAGAAATCCGTAAAGCTTGCAAAAGATTATTTTACCTATTATAATTGCAAACCCATAGAAATGCTTAAAAACTGTGGGAAAGAAAATGCTTTGTATATTTGTGCAAAAAGAGGAATTGCGAAAGAGCTTGAAGCGGTGATTTCGGAAGGTACTCCGTATACCGTATCTATGCTTGCAATTAACGGAAATGACCTTTTGCCTTTGGTTGAAGACAAGACGAGAATACACGAAATTCTTAACACATTGTTAGATGAAGTAATGAGCAAAAAAATGCAAAACAAAAGAGAAATATTGCTTCAAAAGGTAGTTGACATACTTTAATTTTTTTGCTATAATTACTGCCGTCGCTGGTGTAGCTCAGTCGGTAGAGCAGCTGATTCGTAATCAGCAGGTCGTGTGTTCGAGTCACATTACCAGCTCCATTTATATTTAAAAATTCCGTACACTTTACGTGTGCGGAATTTTTCTTTATGTTAACATTGTTTTTTTATAAATTCTTTTACTGCGGCAAAAGCCGTATCGCTTATAACGTGCTCTATACGGCAGGCGTCTGCAGAAGCGGTATCTTTATCTACGCCCAGATGCAACAAAAAATCCGTTAAAGTGCTGTGGCGGTCATATATCTTCTCTGCCGTTTCTTTACCGATTTCGGTAAGGGTAATATTCCCGTCAGGTGCGATATTAATATATCCGCCGTTTTTCAAAAGCCCCATTGCACGGGAAACGCTGGGCTTTGAATACCCCAGCTTATCGCTCACATCAACGGCGCGGACATAAGCGCTGTTAAGCGTAAGCACGTATATTGTTTCGAGATACATTTCGCCTGATTCCTGTAAAAGCATAATATCGCCTCCTTTAAACATATTATAACACAGATTTATAATTTTTCAATGGTATTTTTTGCACAAAGGCTTTGATACTTATGAACAAACCGCATATGTGTTTTTTGTGCGTATTGCTCAAATTCATTTTATAATATTTATTATTTGTTCACAGTATTGACATTTTTAAAGTTTGATGTTATTATGAGCGCAGAGTTAATAACCATTTTAGGAGGAAAAAAATGAAAAAACTCTTAAGCATTTTAATCACTTTGACCCTCGTACTTGGTCTTACCGCTGCTTTTGCTTTTGAAAGCTCTGCTGCAGGTATCGTTTCCATTTACGAAGCTGCAAAAGATCCCGTTGTTGACGGTGTTGTAGACAGCGAAGGCTACAGACTTGTTTGTAAGACCGGCGCTGATACTACAGGATACCTTAACACTTGGGAAGGCTGTACTGTTGACGATTCCATGGAGCTTTGGGCTTGCTGGAAGGGCGATTTCCTTTACATCGCTATCAAGGTTGTTTGTAACGGCGAACACGTTGCTTATATGGACAACGCAGGCGAGCACTTCATCTTCAACGCACATCACATGATGACTTGTATCTGCCCCGACGATCCTTATAAGGATTGCTACGTAGGCGATAACGAGGACGGTTCCTGGTCTTGGGTCGGTCTTTACAACAAGCAGTTCATTTATGAATGGACCATCATCAATCCTTCTCAGACAACCGAGTCCGACATCGCTGACCACTTCTGCGGTATGTCCGGACTTGAAGGCTATGAATACAAAGTAGTTACCGAAGGCGGCTTCGACGTTTACGAACAGAAGATTCCCCTTTCCAAGATGACTACTTCCGAAGCTCCCAACGGCGTTAAGGGCCAGGTAGGTTCTCTCTTCGGTTTCGGCTTCCAGATCGGTCTTTCTGATTATGGTACCGGCTATGCAACCGTAGGTCCCGATGGCGACTATAACGATTACGTTTATTATTCCGATTACTTTACCGGCGCTAAGAAGGTTGTTGGTATGGCTTACTGCAAGCTCGTTTCCGACATTGCTAAGGATCCCAGCCAGGAAGAAAGCACTACCGAACCCGCAGCTCCCGAAGCTATCGACACCGTTTGCGATATCTTTCCCACCCTTGACGGTCTCTGGGTAAAGACTGACAATCAAGGTGATTCTATTAACATAGAATATTCTCAGGGCAAGACCGTTATCAACGGCAGTTCTGCAGGTAAATATCCTTCTGCAAAGGCTGTGTTCCCCAACACCATCTATGTTGGCGAAGGAACCTATCTCGTATACGATCTCTCCTTTGACGTTGGTAAGACCAGCATACGTCTTAACGGCGAAAACTACATTCACACATTTATGAGCGACAACCTCGAAGCCAACACTAATGACCTTCTTCCCGGTTCTTTCTCCGGCGCTATCTCTTATGAACAGCTTGTTGAGCTTCTCGGTGCAAACGAAGACGGTCTTGTTGCTATTACCGATATGACCGTATTCACCGTTGACGGCGCAGAGATCACTTTCAACACCTTTAAGCTTGATCCCTCCTACGTTCCCCCCGTTGTTGAACCCGATGATCCCTCCGAAGCTCCTTCCGAGGATCCCGATGCAGAATCTGAACCCGAAGATGAATCCGCTCCCGCTACCGAATCCACTCCTGTTGTAGAAGATTCTACTACCGCAGATGATTCCGAAGGCGGCAACACCGGTCTTATCATCGGTATCGTTGCAGGCGTTGTAGCTATAATTGCTATCGTAGTAGTTGTAGTTATCCTTAAAAAGAAAAAGGCATAATATAACTTAATAATTTAAACGGACGGGAAATATCCCGTCCGTTACTTTTTTAGTATGAAAAAGCCCTCGAATTTATCGAGGGCTTAAATTTTATTTACCTGCAACGGGCATTTTGGGAAGATAAATATCGGGTGAAGCGAAAACTGTGGGAGAAGTGGAAAGTCCAAAATCAACCGTATCACCCAAAGCGGCAACGTCTTTAAGCAAATTAAAGAAATTACCTGCAATGGTAAAGGATTTAACGGGCTTACCTAAAGCACCGTTTTCGATCATATATCCTGCGCTCTCTACCGAGAAATCGCCTGTAGCGGCGTTTGCGCCTGCGTGCAATCCCTTGAACTCGGTAATGAAAATACCGCCATCTGCCGTTTTAAGGAGCTCATCACGGGTGTATGAACCGGGCTTAATATAAAAACTATGGAATCTGATGCCGTTGGAATGGTTACCGTTACCGGTAGTGGTCTTCCCTGCTTTCTTTGCGGAAGAAAGATTGTAAAGCAAGGTGTTGAGCACGCCGTTTTCAACAACGTTCTTAGTGTAGGTTGCAACACCCTCACCGTCAAAAGCAGACTGAACGGAGCCGGGTCTGAAAGGATCGTCGACAATAGAAACGCAATCAGCGGCGATCACTTCCCCTTCTTTGCCCTTTAAAAGGGAAAGTCCCTTTTCTGCATTCTTTGCGGAGAATACGGGAGCGAAGGTAGAAAGCAGGCTTCTCATAGTTTCACTTGCGATAATGACGGGATATTCACCGGTAGGTGCAGGTTCTGCGCCTATCTGAGAAAGAGCCTTGTTTACAGCTTTATCGCATGCGCTTTCCAATTCCTCAAAGGTGGAACCGTTAGCGCCCTTGAATGCGGAAACGCTTTCTTCACCGTCACGTACCACAACGGAAACGTAACCGTAGTTTACTCCGTAACGCTGTGATAATTCAAGTCCGTGGGAATTGTACATATGGCTTCCGCTTATCGCGGCGCCTACTGCGGACTGGGTACCGTCTGCAATTTTATCGGAAAGAGAATATGTCTTTTTCTGAAGGGCAAGAGCAGCTTCACGCAATTCGGATGCAGAAGGAATAACGGGTTCAGGCATATCCACCTCGCCGTAGGAATTGCTTCCCGCAAAGAATTCAAGCTCATCGTCACTTTCACATACAGCGGCATTTGCAGCAGCCTTTTTAACAAGGTCTGCTATTTCGTCTTCTTCAAGAAGCTGGGTGGAAGCATATCCTGCTCTGCCATTTATAATGCAACGGAAATCTACCGAAGAAGCATTTTCTGAGGTGAAAGAGCTGATCTCGTCCTTGAGGGTCTCGGTGCTCATTCCTTCGCTTTCGGAATAATATACTTCGTACTGAGTAACGCCGTATAGCTTTGCGGCGTTTGCTACAACGGATTTAATTTGTTCAAATGTCATCGTATTTTACCCCCTTATTAACCTACGCCGCCGACAGTAATTTTGGATACTCTGATAAGAGGCTGACCGACATTGGTAGGTACGCTGCCGGAGCTTGAACCGCACATGCCTTGACCGAGCTCAAGGTTTTGACCAACCATATCTATATCCTGAATGATCTGGCTGCCGGTACCGATAAGAGATGCTCCGCGTACGGGCTCGCAGATCTTACCGTTGCGGATAATATATCCTTCGTTTACAGCAAAGTTAAAGGCACCGTTTACGGGATTTACGCTTCCGCCGCCCATGCTTGCCGCATACAGACCGTATTCGATAGAAGCGATGATATCTTCGTTTTTATCGGGTCCGTTGGCGATATAAGTGTTTGTCATACGGGAAGTGGGCTCGTACATATAGCCTTGTCTTCTGCCCGAACCGGTGGAGGGAACGCCCATACGGCGGGAACCGAGACGGTCAACCATATAAGATTTAAGTACACCGTTTTCAATAAGAACGTTTTTCTGAGAAGGATGTCCTTCATCGTCAATATTAATAGAACCCCAAGCGTTGGGAATTGTACCATCATCTATAGCGGTAACCTTTTCGTTGGCGATCTTCTGACCCATCTTACCGCACATTTGGGATGCACCGATAGCAACCGAGGTAGCTTCAAGCGAATGTCCGCAGGCTTCGTGGAATATAACGCCGCCGAATCCGTTATCAATGGCTACGGGCATCTGTCCCGCAGGACAAGGAACCGCACCAAGATTTACAATAGCCTGACGAGCGGCACGTATACCTGTCTGGGCGGGATTTACGGTGTCAAACATTTCAAGTCCCATAGCTCTGCCGGGGCCAAAGAAACCGTACTGGTTTTCTGTACCATTGGACGCAATTGCGGAAATTGCAAGACGGGTACGTACGTGGCGGTCGGTAGTATAAAGCTCTTCGCTGTTTGCAACAAGAATGGAATGATCAATAGAAACAAGATTTCCCTGAACCTGAGCGATACGCTCGTCATATTCCTTTGCGGCAAAGCAAGCTTCTTTAAGTATTCCGATACGCTCGTTAACGGGAGCGTCACCGGGAAGACGCTTTATACCGTGGATATTGGGGAAAATGCGCTCTGTAAGGTTAATGGAAACCTGAGCATTTGACTGTGCTATAGTATCTGCCACAGCAGAAGCACAGCGAAGCAGACCTTCACGGGAAAGATCGGTAGTGGTTGCATAAACGGTACGTGTTCCGAGAAAAGCACGTACGCCTACACCGGATATAACTGTATCGTCGATAGCATCTATCTTACCGCCGATAAGCTTGATCACGTTACCGCGGGTAAGTTCCTGATAAACTTCGGCGAAATCAGCTCCGGTCGACATAGCCTTTGCTATAATATCGGAGCATAAAGCTTTTGAAAGCATATTTTGTCCTCCTTAACTGTTTTGCATATATTTTACATCATTATGTATAAATTGTCAATGAGCAATAGATTAAAAAAGAGTATCGCACACTGATGAAATGAAGAAAAATTCGTCTTCCGATATAGTCTTAAGCTTTGTTTTCTTCGGCAAACCCCATACATCAAAAATCCGGGGGCCTATCCACTCATATTTTTCGCAAGTATCAAAAACACCTTTGATAACGGAAAGGCAAGCTTTGCGTGCAGGCATAAAAATCACCTTCATTGGATGTTTTATGACCGCAAATATTAAGGGCGGATAATGAGCAGTGATATTTGTAAACGTAATCCCCGGATGAACCACCGAAATATCAACTCCGGTATCATTACTTAGCTTATACATTGCGCACATAAGATATCGTTTTGAATTTCCGTACACAAGATTTGATTTTCTTCTGGTAGAAAAATCAATATCGTTTTTATCGATAACGGAATAATTATGAGCAATACTTCCGACAGTTATTATCCTTCCACCCCGAGCTTTAATTGCCGGTGCAAGAGCACGTGCCATATAATATTGGGACACAAAATTTATCTGAAACACGTTATCGTACCCCATATCGGTTTTTATGCGGGGTATACTGTATGCGCCCGCATTGAGAATAAGATAATCAAACGTGGTAGTTTTAAGTATTTCGCAGGCAATTTTTACAGACTCGATATCCTCCATATCGGCAGTTAAAAGAGTAACTTTTATATCCGGAAACAGCGATACAAGAGAATCTCTGTGTGCCGAGGACTTTTGTAAACTGCGGTCGACCAGAACAAGATCTGCGCCGAGCGATGCCAGAATTTTGCATATTTCTTTTCCCAGACCCCCGGTCGATCCGGTAATAACAACGGTTTTTCCGTTAAGTGACTCGGCGTTGGAATCAAGCCATTTTTTAATGTTCATTAAAACCTCTCATACAGAAATTACCCTGCTAAAAATCACGCAGGGTAAAAATCTTTATAACATATTTTTGCGAAGCTCTTCGGGTGAATACATACTGAGATACGCGGGAGGGATATCGAAAACAGTCTTACAACCACACATTCCCTGCTCACTCAAGCGATATACGGCGCGTGCAAAAGCAACCAACACAGAAGAAGTAAACTCGGGGTTTGAATCCAATTTAAGGCTGTACTCTATAACGTGTTCGTTACCGCTGCCCGTCTTACCGGTACGGATAACCACACCGCCGTGGGGAATTCCCGAATGATCTCTTTTTAATTCCTCAAAGGAAATAAAATGAACAGTGGTATTATAATCCGCAAAATACGCGGGCATTGTCTTTATTTCATTTTCGATACGGGCTTTATCTGCGCCTTCTTCAACAACAACGTAACACTCGCGGGTGTGCTTATCTCTTGCGGTGAATTCGGGATATTCGCCGTTTCTTACTGCATTTACAGCATTTTCGACGGGAACGGTATACTGACGAGCGTCAACAACACCTTCTATACGGCGGATAGCATCGGAATGGCCCTGACTTACGCCTTTTCCCCAGAAGGTATAATCCTTCCCCTCCGGCAGAATGGCAGACGCATAAAGGCGGTTAAGAGAAAACATACCGGGATCCCAACCGCAGGAAATAAGACAAACCTTGCCGCTTTCTTGTGCTACAGCATCCACGGCTTCAAAATGCTGTGGAATCCGTGAATGGTTATCAAAGCTGTCAACACAGTTAAAAATACGTGCGAGTGCAGGTGTCTGTACGGGAAGATCCGTTGCGCTTCCTCCGCAAAGCACCATAACATCGATATCGTCTTTGTAATCCTCCACATTATCTGCGTTAACGACGGGAACCTCCGGCGTATTAATTTTAAGTGCAGAAGGATCGCGGCGGGTAAACACCGCTACAAGGGACATATCGGGATTTTGCTTGATAGCAGCTTCCACTCCCCTGCCAAGATTTCCGTAACCGAATATTCCGATTCTGATGCTCATATTCAAAACAACCTTTCAAAAAACATGGGAAAAGTATAGCACAATTAAAAATCAATATCAATAGTCAAATAATAGAGTACTCAAACATTTCGCAGTGCAGTCTTGTGCCGATATCTGCACCCATAGGCAAAAGCGCAAGGGCAATAAAAACCTCTTCCGTTCCGTCATCGGGACGGAGATATGCGTATTCGCCTTCTATACGCACTAAGGTATAATCTTTCGGTTCCATAATTCATCCTTTATAAACAGCTATTTCATAGGGGCGGAAAAGTTTTTCGGTTCCAAAGCGGTCCTTATAATTCGAAAGAACAAGAGTACCGAAGTTTGTGCAGTCGATATCCGAAACACATTCGAAATTACATACTACCGTAAACTTTTCATCATCAAGAATCCGTGTAAACACGAAATATTTATCCTCATTTTTGGAAACAACAGCAAATTCTCCGTTTATAAATGCTTTACTTCCCTTGCGGAGAGAAAGTAAATCCTTATAAAAACGAAAAATTGATTTTTCGGAAGCGAGATCGTTTTCAAGGTTAATTTCCTTCACACGGGTGGACAAAGGTATCCACGTTTTTGCCTCTGAAAATCCGCCGCCAACACCGTTTGACCAGGGAACGGGACGGCGCGCATTATCTCTGCCGCCGAAATTTATCTTCTTAACCGCATCTTCTTTGGAATATCCCTGCTCTACAAGACGGTTAAACATATCAAAACTTTCAACATCATCAAAACATGACATATCATCATAGGAAGAGGATGTGATACCAAATTCCTGCCCCTGATAAATAAAGGGCACTCCTTTAAGGAGATAGAACATGGTTGCGATACAAGTGGCGGATTCATAACGAAGCTCTTTATCGTTGCCCGCACGGGAAATAAAGGGCGGATTATCATGATTATCGGTAAACAGAGAGTAAAGAAGGCCGTGCTGTCCGGTAAGCGTCTGCCATTTCACAAGAACATCTCTTACAGTGCAGAGGGAATCTTCCATAGGTGTGAATTTTTCGCTTCTGCCCGCTTCAAGATGGTCAAACTGGAACAGAGTGGAAAGCTCGTTTCTGTCTGCATCTATATGGCGCTTTATCTCTTCAATATCGTTTGCCCAGCATTCGCCTACGGTAAAGAGATGGGCTGTCTTTTCCCTGCCGAAAAGAAGATTTATATATTTATGCAAATTGGGACCAAAGCAGTTTCTGCCTTTTTCAAAATCCTTGGATATCTGGTCAATAACATCTATTCTGAAGCCGTCTGCTCCCAAATCCACCCAGAAATCCACAACGTCCTGCATTTCTTTTACCACCTTGGGATTATCCCAGTTAAGGTCGGGCTGACCGATCGTATATGAATGGAGATAGTACTGGTTTCTTTCGGGCACGTATTCCCAAACAGAACCGCCAAAGCTCGCGCGCCAATCGTTTATAGGCTTATCAAACCAATAGTAATAATCGCTGTAAGGGTTGTCTTTGGACTTTTTGGATTCCACAAACCACTTATGCTGATCCGAAGTATGATTGGGTACAAGATCCATAATAAGCTTCATACCGCGGGAATGCATTTCACGGATAAGCTCACGCATATCGTCCATGGTGCCAAATTCATCCATTATTTCACGGTAATCAGCAACGTCATATCCGTTATCCTTATTGGGACTCTTATAGCAAGGGCAAAGCCATATAGCGTTTGCACCGAGTTCGCAAATATAATCCAGCTTGGAAATGATACCGCGAATATCGCCGATACCGTCATTGTTGCTATCCATAAAGCTGCGAGGATATATTTGGTATATTACAAGATCAAGAAACCCTTCCTGTTTTTTATCCATAATTAACTCCGATTTTTCTAGATATTTACATAGAATATTATTAAATGCTCTAAAAGAATTATGCGTTAAAGACTTTTTTGTTTTTTCTTATACCGCAAATGTGCGGGGAGGAAAATCAGATATGCACCCAGACATACCGTAGGTATATAAAGCAACGTACTTACATACCATCCGAACATTTCGGAAATTTGTTTAAAAACTATAAGCGAAGAATTTCTGGGACCGACGAAAAACATATTTATATCCCCTCCGGAAACCTTCCAAAGGGAAACATTTATAATAAAAGCCAAAGCACACAAAGACACAAAGGTTGCAACAGCACCCAAATAATTCTTGATGGTCTTGGCGTACCTGCCGGACATAAGCAGATATGCGCCAATAAAAATGAGCGAGAGATGCCATAAAAATGCGTGTATAGTCAAGGTTAAATGCTCATGAACAATACCGGAAGGCTCAATAAAAGCCATAATTCCACCCAAAAGGTTGAAGGTTGTCATAAACCCATACATACCGTTTTGCATCTTTCCGGGTTTTATCAGCGCGGCGATAAGACACAAGTACATTGGAACGCTGCATAGTTGGAACGGGAAAATACCGAAATTATATTTATGGTCCTCCATATGGTAGTAATAAAAAAGCTGTTTATAAAGCTCGGTAACCATAAGGAAAACGCTGACACTTATAAGAAGTATCTTGTTTCCCCTCTCCCCGATATTCCTCAGCTTCCACGCCAGAAATATAAGAACAGCCAAACCCACAAAGGTGAAGATCAGATGAAAAGGTCCGTATGCTTTGGGTTTTGTCATTTCCCAAGCGGTAAAATTTATAAACCGTTCTATAATATCAGAAAGACTGTCCATACAAACATCCCCTTAAACTTGATACTATAAAGTATACCACGTTTTTCTCTGTTTTTCAACAAAAAGTACATATAAAAATACGCCTTGAATTAACAAGGCGTACCATTAACGTATATTACAGCATAGTGTACTCAAAAGATCTGTTTTCCGAAAGCTGTTTTTTATACTTGTTTATATAGTATTTTGCCATATTAAGATTTTGTTCACTGTAGTTTCCGCATTGTTCGGGAGCGGCACCGGGGATATCACCTTCAAAGGAAATAATAAAATCGCACATATCCAGCACCATATCAACGATGTCCTCGGAAGTAAGATCGCCGAACATGAGAATATAACAACCCGTTCTGCACCCCATGGGTCCGAAATAAACTATATCTTCTTTGTATTTTGAATTTCTTAAATAAGTAGCGCCAAGGTGCTCGATAGTATGAAGGGCGGGAATATCCATAACCGGTTCTCTGTTAGGTGCGGTCATACGCATATCGAAAGTGGTTATAACCACATCTCCCCTTTTATCCCTGCGGGAAACGTAAAGTCCCGGCATTAAGTTAAGATGGTCTACTGTAAAGCTTGCAATTCGTTCCATAATTACTCCTTTAACTTATCCAAAGGTTTTTAACCGTATTTTTAATTTCTTCGTAAGACATATATTGAATATTTTCAATAAGTCTTATCTCCATATCCTTTGCACGTTGCCTGAAATATTTTGAAAACTCTCCTTTTCCCGAAAGAGCATTGGAGAACAAAACCTTTTTGGAATATGCACCTCCGAATCTCTGGGCGACGGAATTGAGCTTATACAGCTCTTCCGTTTCAACAGCGCCGTTTTTGCAAGAGATGAATATGGGCATCATTCCTCTCATAAGCATAACGTCAATTTCGTTTTTTGTATCGAACTTTTCGTCGGCCCCGTCCCAATCAATGCAAACGCCATTCATACAGTCGTTGTAAACAAAATTGCCTTGAGTATCAACAGCCTGCTTTGCCGCAAGAAAGACGATCATCTCCAGCGCCATTCCCGCTTTGGAAAGACAGTGTTTTACCGTTTCGTTTTTATAAAGTATCTTTTCGCCGTCGAAGGAGATAAGTTCTCTTTTTACAAGTTCTTTGCAAATACCGCTGTCCGTTTTAAGGTTATTCACAGCGGAATTCCACGCCTTTACGTTTTTTCTGCAAATATCCCAGACACCGAGAATATCAGATACATTCTCTGCTTCAAAGCTTTTTCCCTCAATAACATCACCGCCGTAGATACGCACGTTTTCTTTAACGGAAAGACGGGAATTTTCATTTACAGAAAGCACGTTACCGTCGTTATCGCAATCGTATATTTTGTTGTTATGAATATTATATCTGTGAAGCTGTAGCTTTTTATCCTTATACCGCTCGTAAACAATGCCTGCGGCAGTGAGGAAAAGACCGTCGCCGCCCGTAAGACCAAAAGCGCAATCGCCATATTTTTCCACTATATCGGAAAGCAAGGCAACAATGCTTTTAAGGTTATTTCTGTTTACGCTTTTGCAGATAAAATCAACAGTTAGTCCCCTTTCCGCAAACAGCTTTTCATAACGGGTTGCGTGGGCCTCAAGCTCTTTTTTCTTATCCCCAAAAAATATAACCCGTTCAGGTATCGCAGAAAGGCAAGCACAAATATTCTCCACACATGTTTTATCAAAAAATTCGATAAATGTCATTTTATATCACCTAAAAGAAGCTTTTCCAGAATTATTGCCACGCCATCGTAATCATTGGATTCGGTAACAATATCGGCACACGCTTTTACTCTGTCTATACCGTTTGCAACGGCAATACCCAATCCGCATTGAAGGATAGGCTCAATATCGTCATTATCATCACCGAAATAAACGGAATCAGACACAGAAATACCGACAGTTTCCAGTAAAGTGGAAATACCTTTCATTTTCGCGGCATCTTTACTCATTATCTGCAAAAGCTGACCGTTTGCAACGGTATAGTACAAAGATTTGGGCAGATAACGCTTTACCAGCATTTCTTCATTTTCGCTGTAAGTAATCAAAATTTTGTGTATAGGTCCTTCCGGTAAAGCGGGAAATTTATCCCAGTAAACGGATTCCCATTCCTCGAACACAGTGTTTGCATACAAAACACCGCCGCATTCAACAGAAATTACGGGAGAAGATTCAGAACAAAGCTTACTCAAAAATTCTTCACCTTCCGATTTGTCAATGCAGCGCTCAATAATCTTATCCTTATAAGCAATGTATGCACCGTTAAGGCACACCAAGGCATCAAAACCGATAAGATTATTATATTCAACAACACTTCTGAAAGGTCTTGCCGTAGCAGCAACCAACAAAATACCTTCTTCTTTACATCTGCCCATTACTGCCAGAGTACGCTCAGATATGCTTTTGTCCGTACGAAGCAAAGTTCTGTCAAGATCTGTAATTATTGTCTTATATTTCATATTTTCACCTGTACTCTAAAATTATATATCTATGCAAAATAAATGTCAAGGGACTCTATGTAAAGAGTCCCTTTGAAGTTTAGTTTTTATTCTGTGCGCAGAGCGACAACGGGGTCTTTTCTTGCGGCACTTATTGCGGGAATAATACCGGAGAACATTGTTAAAACAACGCTGATAGCAACCAGAATTACAGCGGCAAGTATGGGAAGTGCCGCACTGAGATTGCCGATACCGGTAAGATGATGCAGGATCATATTAATGGGTATGCAAAGCAAGTAGGTAACAATTACGCCTACCAAACCGGATGCAAGACCGATAATAACTGTTTCTGCATTAAACATAGTGGAAATATTACGCTTTGATGCGCCCAAAGCGCGGAGAATACCGATCTCTTTTGTACGCTCCTGAACGGAAATAAGGGTGATAACACCGATCATTATAGAAGATACAATAAGGGAAACCGCAACAAAAGCGATAAGAACATAGGTAATTGCGTTGATAATGGTGGTTATGGAGGACATCATAAGTCCAACGTAATCGGTATATGCGATACGTTTAAGCTCGTCAACAGAATTGTTGTATTCCGCTATTGCTTCTTCAATAATATCCTTGTTTTCAAAAGAAGACGCAAAGAGATTTATGGAAGAAGGAGTTTCTATATCAACGTAACCCAGTCTATGAAGATTTGCTTCGTAATTGGACTGTGAAAACTCAAGCACCGCTTCGTAATAATCTGCGCACTGTTCGGTAGTGTAAGAAAGCATAGCAGCATCGAGCATAGCGGCAAGCTGGGAAGCTTCCATACCTGCAAGCTGCGCCTGAACTTTTGCGGCATATTGAGCGGTAAACTGTTCTGCCAGCAAAGAGTAGAATATCTCTCTTATCTCTTCATCGCTCATTACGTCAATATAGTCCGCAACGCCGTCTTCACTCATACCCATCTGCTGTGCAAGACCTTTTATAAGATTTTCGCGCATTTCTTCCATTGTCATGGATTCAAGCATGGTGTTAACCGTAAGAGCGATTTCCGTATCGGAAGGGATAGACATAATGGTGATATATGCCTTTGCTTTTCCTGCTTCATCAAGTGATTCGATATGGGCACGGAACGCCGCTTCCTTTTTCTCGGGAGAAATATCTGCGGAAGAATCCTTAAAGGGAAGACCTGTGAAAATATCAATGTCCGGTGTTTTGATCTGGTTTTGAACAGCTTCGGATTTAACGCCCTGCTCTATAATATGCTCTGTAAGCTTGCTGGTATAGCAGATAGCGCCGGTAAGCATAGAGGAAACGGAATCTTCGTTGGGACGTACGATACCGGATACCTTCAAGGAAATTCCGTTATCGTAAAGATAACGCATACCTGCATCGGTATCTCTGAGGTCTATATACAGACCTGTGTCTTTATCAATAGTATAGCAAGAGGAATTAAGCACGGTGCGGAATTCCATATCGCATATTTCTTCATAGGTCCAGCTGTTGTTGGGAAGTTCAAGCTCGGTACCGTTTTTAACGGCATCAAATACAGCCTCCATATCCTCTTTACTAAGAAGACCAAGGGCATAAAGTGTCATATCGTCAAGCTCGTTATTTTCGTCAAGCACCAGAACTATCTCGTTATATTCAGTAGGCCAGGTGCCGTACGCAAGCTCGTATTGCTTTTCCACAAGCTCGCTTACGAGCTTACCTTTTTCGCCGGGAAGCATCTCCTGCCACATAGTATTGGAAGACGAAATCGACGCACCGCCAAACATACCGCCGCCCATCATATTGGACATATCCATACCGAAGTTTTCAAGCAAAAGCTCGCCCAAAAGCTTTTGGGTATCAGACTCGATGATCTTTCCTGTTTCGTCTTTGGTATAAACCAAAAGGTTGAGATTATAGGTATACTGAACTCCGTTAAGCGCTTCTTTAAGTTTTTCGTTTTCTGAAGCATCGGACATCTCATTTTCTATATGTTCTTTAAAGGCTTTAAGATCATTTTCGGTGGCTTCGGTGTTATTAACGGCATTTATTAAAGCAGCAAGCATTGCCTTTTGGTAAACTGCGTCTTTATCGTGTTCTTCTATAGATTCCGCCTGACCCATAAAGGTGGTAAGCAGAGTACTCATATCCAGATGCTGTGCTTGAATGGTAAGAGGATAAGATGACAAGGTTTCTTCCTGCACGGTGTCTATATACGCTGTCATACCGTTGGAAACAGCATATATAAGCGCAATACCTATAATACCTATACTACCTGCAAACGAGGTAAGCATAGTACGTCCTTTTTTGCTGATAAGGTTTTTAAGGGAAAGCACAAAAGATGTAGCAAAGGAAAGAGAGGGCATTTTAATTTTCTTTTTAGCCATTTCCTTTTCCTTAGCGCGCTCTCTATCAATTTCAGCCTCGGTAAGAGGTGCGGTATCTCCAAGAATGGTACCGTCTACCATTCTGATGATACGGGTTGAATAGGTTTCAGCAAGCTCGGGGTTATGGGTAACCATAATTACAAGACGGTCTCTTGCAATTTCTTTCAGAATGTCCATAACCTGAACGCTGGTTTCGGTATCCAAAGCACCGGTAGGTTCATCCGCAAGGATAATATCGGGATTATTTACGATTGCACGGGCAATAGCAACACGCTGCATCTGACCGCCGGACATTTCACCCGGTTTCTTTTTGATATGGTCTGCAAGACCTACCTTTTCCAAAGCTTCCTTTGCTCTTCTGCGGCGTTCACGCTTGGAAACGCCGGAAAGAGATAACGCAAGTTCTACGTTTTGAAGTACGCTCTGGTGAGGGATAAGGTTGTAACTCTGGAAAACAAAGCCGATAGAATGATTACGGTATGTATCCCAATCACGGGCGTTGAAATCCTTTGTACTCTTACCGTTAATAAACAGATCACCCGAGGAATAACGGTCCAGGCCGCCGATAATGTTCAGCATGGTTGTCTTACCGCATCCCGAAGGTCCGAGTATGGAAACGAATTCGCAATCGCGGAACTGAAGATCCACACCTCTTAAGGCAAAGACCTTAGTATCGCCTGCGGAGTATTCTTTTTTAATACTTTTTAGTTCAAGCATACAAGCCTCCTGGAAATGTATATGAAATTTTAAATTCAAATTGAGTGCAGTTTATTTATTATGTTCCGCTGCGGAATTTATAAACAAACGATAATAAAACCTGATATAAAGACCGAGACTGAACACCAACGAAACCGCGCAGACGATCACAACCGACGCAGAAAAAGCGCTGTTCATCTCCGGAAAGATCATAAACAGTATCATGGCGGCATAGAGAATTACGGTATTGGCTTTTCCATACCATTTTGCGCTGTTAACGGAATCAAATTTTTTAATAGCCACCATTCCCATTATCAGCATTACTATCTCTTTGATAACGAACATGCCCACCAACAACCAAACATGTTTTATTCGGGTGGCAATGCAAAATATGACCGTAATCTGGGTAAGCTTATCGGCTATCGGATCAAGTATTTTACCAAAATCGGAAACCATATTAAAGTTTCGCGCAATTATACCGTCCACAACGTCTGTCAGCCCCGAAATAAGAATTATCGCAACTGCCGCAATATATTGCTCCTCAAAGCAATAAAGATAAACTATAACGGGAATAAGCAAAAGCCGGATTATGCTTAATAAATTCGGCAAAGTAAAAATCTGTTCTTTTTTCAGTATTCTGTTCATTTTATCCTCTGTATAATGTCAGCTTTCCAGAATTTCCAAAAATTCTTTTCCGCTAACAGTTTCATTATGATATAAATGCAAGGCGAGCTCATCGAGCTTTTCGCGGTTTGCAGTTAAAATTTTCAAGGCCTTATCAAATTGATTTTTTATAAGATCGGATATAAGAGCATCTGCTTTAGCCATAGTATCGGCAGAGCAATTCAAAACGGAATCACCGCCAAGATAAACATTGGTTTGTGATTCCAACGCCATCATACCAAAATGAGTGCTCATCCCAAAGCGCATAATTGCGGCACGGGCAAGCTTGGTAGCCTCCACAATATCGTTTGATGCACCCGTGGTAACGGTACCTACCCCGACCTGCTCTGCGGCGCGTCCCGCTGTCAGAATGGAAATTTTATTTTCAATTTCGCTTTTGGTAAGGAGATAGCTGTTGTCTTTTTCAGCCTGCAGAGTATAGCCCAAAGCGCCCGAGGTGCGGGGAACGATGGTGATTTTTTGTATCGGTGCGGAGCCCGGTAGTTTAGCGGCAACTATGGCGTGTCCCATTTCGTGATATGCAACCACAAGTTTTTCGTTATCTGTAAGGAGTGAATTATTCTTACGGTATCCGGCAATAACAACTTCTATGCTTTCTTCCAGATCCGGTTGCGTAACCTCTTCTCTTCCTGCTCTGACAGCACGCAAAGCACCCTCATTGACAATATTCGCAAGCTCTGCACCCGAAGCACCGGATGCCATTCTTGCTATGGAAAGATAGTTTATCTTGCCATCGTTTTTTATCTTTTGTGAATGAACCTTCAGTATGGCTTCTCTGCCCTTCAGATCCGGTAATTCAACGGGAATGCGGCGGTCAAACCTGCCGGGACGTGTGAGTGCCGGATCAAGGGTTTCGGGTCTGTTTGTGGCGGCAAGTATAATAACTCCTGCGTTTCCCTCAAAACCGTCCATTTCGGTTAAAAGCTGGTTAAGAGTCTGCTCTCTTTCGTCATTACTGCCTGCACGACCGTCGCGCCGTTGACCGATTGCATCGATCTCATCAATAAAAATTATACACGGTGCTTTTTCTTTTGCTTGTTTAAAAAGGTCTCTTACCTTTGAAGCACCCATTCCGACAAACATTTCCACAAATTCGGAGCCTGACATTGAAAAGAAGGGCACGTTAGCTTCTCCCGCCACAGCTTTAGCTATCATTGTCTTTCCCGTGCCCGGAGGTCCTACAAGCAATACGCCTTTAGGCATTGATGCGCCGATTTTAGAATATTTTTCGGGATTATCCAGATAATCCACTACTTCTTTCAGACTTTCCTTTGCTTCGTCCACTCCCGCAACGTCGGAAAATCTGATACCGCCCGAGGATTTGACGTATATCTTTGCGTTGCTTTTTCCCATGTTGAACATCATGGAATTATTTCCGCCCGCTTTTTTCATAAACGCTTTGGACAGTATATTACCCAGAATTATGAAAAAGAGGATGGGAAATACCCAAGACAGCACAAAGGACAGAATTGGTGATGCTTCTTCGGATATTTCACCGGAAAACACGGCGTTTGATTCGTGCAGACGCTGTATGAGCTCGGGATCGTTAAGTGCACCGGTCTTGTATATATTTTCTTCGGCTTTATCAGTGAATACAATATAGCTAGGGCTAATTTCCACTTTTCCTATATCGCCTGCGGCGGTCATGGTCATAAAGGTACCGTAATCAACCTCTGTAATACGGTTTTCCGTAATGCGCGGCATTGCAATAAGATTAAATAACAGTAACACCGTAATGGCAACCGCATAAAATAAAATTATTTGTTTGCGGGGTCTTTTTACTTCTTTCAAAGCTTTTACCTCTTTATGCTTTTTCGTACTGACATATTATGCACAGTTTATAAACCAAAAATTAACATAAAGAAGTAAAAAGCAAAAAAATTCACACAAAGCAAAAAAACGTATGTGTTTTAGCCAAAAATACCTCACATATAATATAACAGTAATATTAAGGAAAATCAATCATTTTAACAGATTTTTTACAGACTCGTCTCATTTATTGTGCATTTGCATAACTAAACATTAAAAACACAGGTTTTATTATATAAAAAGTAAAAAAGTGGATATAAAGCCGAATAATAATTGACAAATCAGCCTCTTTATTGTATAATATTTCACAAATTTACAGTAATTTTTCGGAGGCATTAATTATGAACAAAGAAAATATCAAAAAGGTAGTACTCGCCTATTCCGGCGGTCTTGATACATCTATCATCATTCCCTGGCTTAAGGAAAACTACAACAACTGTGAAGTTGTTGCGGTTTCCGGCAATGTAGGCCAGGCAGACGAGCTTGAAGGACTTGAGGAAAAAGCACTCAAGACCGGAGCTTCCAAGCTTTACGTTCTTGATCAGACCGACGAATATGTTGATGAATACATCATCCCCACTATGAAGGCAGGCGCTGTTTACGAGGAATATCTGCTTGGTACCAGCCACGCACGTCCCTGCATCGCAAAAGGTCTTGCTGAAATAGCTATTAAAGAAAATGCAGACGCCATTGCACACGGTTGTACCGGTAAGGGTAACGATCAGGTTCGTTTTGAACTGGCGCTCAAGCACTTCTGCCCCAATATGCCTATTATCGCTCCTTGGCGTGAATGGGATATCAAATCCCGCGAAGAGGAGATCGAATACGCAGAGGCTCACAACATCCCCTTGAAGATAAACCGTGAAACCAACTACTCCAAAGACAAGAACCTCTGGCATCTTTCCCACGAAGGCATGGATCTTGAGGATACCGGTAATGAGCCCATGTACGAAAAAGAGGGATTCCTTGAAATGGGTGTTTCCCCTATTCAGGCTCCCGATGAGCCTACCTACATAACTCTTGATTTCGTTCAGGGTATTCCCGTTGCTCTCAACGATGAAAAAATGAGCGCAAAGAACATTATCTTAAAGCTTAACGAGATCGGCGGCAAGAACGGTATCGGTATTATAGATATCGTTGAAAACCGTCTTGTAGGTATGAAATGCCGCGGTGTATACGAGACTCCCGGCGGAACAATTCTTTATAAAGCGCACAGCGTGCTTGAAAGCATCTGTCTTGACAAGATGACTCTGCACGAAAAACAGCGTCTTTCCATTACCTTTGCAGAACTGGTTTACAACGGTCAGTGGTTCACTCCCCTCCGTGAAGCTCTTTCCGCTTTTGTTGATAAGACCCAGGAGCGCGTAACCGGTAAGGTTAAGTTAAAGCTTTATAAGGGCAATATGATCAACGCAGGTGTTTGGAGCGAATACTCTCTCTACAGCGAAGAGATCGCAACCTTCGGTGAAAGTGATTATGACCAGACAGATGCCAAGGGCTTTATAAACCTCTATGGTCTTCCCATAAAGGTTCAGGCAATGGTAGACGGCAAATAATATATAATTTAAGATACCGGATGACCGTCTTTAAAAACGGTCAGCCGGTATTTGGCGTATGTTACGTATATATTCAAGTTTAAGGAGAACAGACAAATGGCTAAAATGTGGGCAGGCCGTACTGACGGTGTAACAGAAAAAATTGCTGATGATTTCAACTCTTCTATACATTTTGACAGCAGAATGTACAGACAGGATATCACCGGTAGTATAATTCACGCTCAAATGCTTTCCAAACAGGGCATAATCTCCAAAGCGGATGCTGACATGCTTATAAACGGACTTGAAGAAATACTTGCGGATCTTGAATCCGGCGCTTTGAAAATAGATATGTCCTGCGAAGACATACATATGTTTGTTGAGCAGGTACTGACAGAACGTATAGGTGACACGGGCAAAAAGCTTCACACAGCTAGAAGCAGAAACGATCAGGTTGCTTTGGATATCCGCATGTATCTTCGCGAAGAGACTGACGATATTGTTTCTCTGCTTAAAGAGCTCGTTTCCGAAATTACCGAAAAAGCAAACACCTACAAAGACGCAATAATGCCAGGTTATACACATTTGCAGAGAGCACAACCCATAACCTTCGGTCATCATCTTATGGCGTACGCTATGATGCTTTTACGTGATATTGAAAGATTTAATGACTGCAGAAAGCGAATGAATCTTTCCCCTATCGGCTGTTGCGCACTTGCGGGAACGACTTATAACACCGACAGATGCTTTGAAGCTGAAAAGCTTGGATTTGACGGAATTTACCTTAACAGCCTTGACGGTGTTTCCGACCGTGATTTCTGCGCTGAATTTATGAGTGCGGTTGCTATCCTTATGATGCACCTTTCCCGTTTTTCCGAAGAGATAATCCTTTGGTCAAGCTGGGAGTTTAAGTTTGTAGAGCTATCCGACGCATATACAACCGGATCATCTATTATGCCCCAAAAGAAAAATCCCGATATGGCAGAGCTGGTAAGAGGTAAGACGGGCAGAGTTTACGGCGACCTTTTGGCGTTGCTCACCACCTTGAAGGGGCTTCCCCTTGCCTATAACAAGGATATGCAGGAGGACAAAGAAAGTGTATTCGATGCCTCCGATACGGTTGTAATGTGCCTTAAGGTGTTTACGGGTATGATAAAAACTCTTAAAGCAAATACCGAAAACATGAAGCGCGCCGCACAAAAAGGTTTTATAAACGCTACCGATCTTGCAGATTATCTGGTTAAAAAAGGAATGCCTTTCAGAAGCGCTTATAAGATATCGGGTTCGTTGGTGGCGCACTGTATTGAAAACGACACGGTTTTGGAAGAGCTTCCCCTTGAAGTATACAAGGAATATTCTCCCTTGTTTGAAACCGATTTATATAACGAAATCGACCTTATGGTCTGTGTTGAAAAACGCATATCCGAAGGCGGAACATCCGTTGATTCGGTAAAGGCGCAGATAAACTACGTGAAAGAGATATTAAAAAAATGACAAAAGTATTTATTGACGGAAGCGCAGGCACAACCGGTCTGCGTATTGCGGAAAGACTTTCGCAAAGAGAAGATATTGAGCTTATTCGCCTTTCCGAAGACAAAAGAAAAGACACCACCGCAAGACAAGAAGCTATACAAAATGCAGATATCGTTTTCCTTTGCCTGCCCGATGCGGCGGCGATCGAAGCGGTTGAGCTTGCAAAAGATTCAAAGGCAAAAATTATTGACACTTCCACTGCCCACAGAGTTTCCGAGGGCTGGACATACGGTTTTCCCGAGCTTAAAGGTCAGCGTGACAAGATAAAAAGCAGCACTCGTATTGCAAACCCCGGATGCCACGCAAGTGGATTTATAGCATTGGTTGCACCTCTTACCCAGAGGGGTTTGATCGGTAAAGATGCACAGCTTTCCTGCTTTTCTCTTACCGGATATTCCGGCGGCGGAAAAAAGATGATTGCGGAATACGAGGACGAAAACCGTTCTCCCCTGCTTAAGGCTCCCAGACAGTACGCTCTTTCACAGCAGCACAAGCACTTAAAAGAGATGGCGCATCTGTGCGGACTTGAGAATATGCCCGTGTTCTGCCCCATTGTAGGCGATTTTTACAGCGGAATGGAGGTTTCCGTTTCTTTGTTTGCAAAGGACGTAAACGGTAATATTGACGATATCCGCAGACTTTACGCCGAGTATTATAACGAAGGTCTTGTTTTTGTTGACGACAGCGAAGACGAAACGGGAATGTTATCCGCCAACCGTTTTTCAGGCAGAGACGATATGTGCATAAGCGTTCACGGAAACGATGAAAGAATTATTCTTACTGCCAGATTTGATAATTTGGGCAAGGGCGCTTCCGGCGCCGCCATACAGAATATGAACATTCTGTTGGGAATTGATGAAAAACACGGACTTTGTGTAAACGATTAAGGAGATTATATAAATGAAACTTATTTCCGGCGGTATTTGTGCCGCAAAAGGATTTAAAGCAAGCGGTGTGCACTGCGGTATCCGCAAAAACCGTACAAAGAAAGATCTTGCTCTTATTGTGAGCGATGTTCCCGCCAGTGCCGCTGCTGTATATACTACCAACCTTGTTAAAGGCGCTCCCCTGCTTCTTAATATGCGAAACCTTTCCGATGGAAAGGCGCAGGCTGTTATTTGCAACAGCGGCAACGCAAATACCTGCAACGCTAACGGAATTCAGATAGCAAAAGAAATGTGCGAACTTGTATCCAAGACTACGGGTATTCCCGCAAACGACGTTGTGGTTGCTTCCACCGGTGTTATCGGTCAGCCCTTGGATATTACCCCTATTGCAAACGGAATGACACAGCTTGTTTCCGAGCTTTCCTACGAAGGCGGCAACGATGCCGCTACCGCTATAATGACCACCGACACCGTTTCCAAGGAAGTTGCGGTTGAATTTGAAATCGGCGGCAAAATCTGCCGTATGGGCGGTATTGCAAAGGGAAGCGGAATGATACATCCCAATATGGCTACAATGCTGGTATTTATTACCACCGACTGCGCTATTGCACCCGATATGCTTCAGAAAGCACTTTCCGGGGATATAAAAAACACCTTCAATATGGTTAGCGTTGACGGTGACACCTCCACCAACGATATGGTAACCGTTCTTGCAAACGGAATGGCGGGTAACGAAGTTATTACCGAAGAAAACCAAGATTTCACCGTGTTTATGAAGGCATTGAACACCCTTACGGTAAATCTCTGCAGAATGATCGCAGGGGACGGCGAAGGCGCAACAAAGCTTTTGGAATGCGTTGTAACCGGCGCAGAGGATGAAGAAACCGCAAAGATATGCGCAAAGAGCGTTATTTGCTCCAGCCTGCTTAAAGCCGCTATGTTCGGCGCAGACGCAAACTGGGGACGTGTGCTGTGCGCTATCGGTTACAGCGGCGCTTCTGTTGACGTTACTAAGATTGACGTTTCTTTTAAAAGCAACAAGGGCGAAATAACTGTTTGCCAAAACGGTGCAGGCGTGCCCTTCTCCGAAGAAAAGGCGATGGAAATCCTGCTTGAAACAGAGATAGATATACTTATTTCCGTAGGTGATGGAGAATTTTCAGCTACAGCTTGGGGCTGTGACCTTACCTACGATTACGTTAAGATAAACGGCGATTACCGCACATAAGGAGCTTTTATGAATAACGATAATATTTTTTCCAATGCACAGCGCGCCGAAGTGCTTACTGCGGCTCTGCCCTATATACGCCGTTATAACGGAAAGTGCGTTGTTGTAAAATACGGCGGTAACGCAATGATAAACCAGCAGTTAAAAGAACAGGTTATGGAAGATATAGTTCTTTTATGGCTTATCGGTGTTAAGGTGGTATTGGTACACGGCGGCGGTCCCGAAATAAGCGAAACCATGGCAAAACTGGGCAAAAAGCCCGAATTTGTGGACGGATTGCGTGTTACCGACAAAGAAACCGTAGATATTGTTCAAATGGTTTTGGCGGGCAAAGTAAACAAGTCTCTTGTTAATATGCTGGAAATGAAGGGCGGAAAGGCCATGGGTATTTCCGGTATCGACGGAAGATTGATAGAAGCCGATTTCAAGGACGAAAGATTGGGATATGTTGGAAATATTACCAACGTTAACATTCAGCCCGTAACCGACCTTTTGGAAAAGGGCTATATTCCCGTTGTTTCCACCGTTGCCTGCGATGAAAACGGTAACACGTATAATATTAACGGCGATACTGCTGCCGCACGTGTTGCAGGCGCTCTTGAAGCAGAGCGTCTTATAATGATGACAGATATCGCGGGAATTCTTCGTGATAAAGACGATCCCTCCACCCTTATTCCCAAGATAACCGTGGAAGAAGCAAAGTCTCTTTATGAACAAAACGTTATCTCCGGCGGTATGATCCCCAAGGTTGATTGCTGTATAGATGCACTTAACCACGGCGTAAACAACGTGGTTATAATGGACGGACGTATTCCCCACTCCATACTTATGGAGCTTCTTACCGACGAAGGTGCCGGTACTATGGTTACGAAAGGTTGAACCAAATGAACAGCTTTCTTTTAAAAGATAAAGAATATGTTGCAGGAACTTACGGACGCTTCCCCCTTGAACTTACAGAAGGAAAAGGCTGTATCGTTAAGGATATTAACGGCAAAGAATATATTGATATGGGTTCGGGAATCGGCGTTACCGCTTTCGGCTATGCCGACGAAGAATGGGCAAAGGCTGTTACTGCCCAAGCCTGCAGATTACAGCACACCTCTAATCTTTATTATACCGAGCCTTGCGCTTTGCTTGCAGAGGCTTTGTGCCAAAAGACGGGAATGAAAAAGGTTTTCTTTTCCAACTCCGGCGCAGAAGCAAACGAATGCGCCATAAAGGTTGCGAGAAAATATTCCGCAGAGAAAAAGGGCGATGAATTCTATACAATTATCACCCTTAGAAACAGCTTCCATGGCAGAACTCTTACCACCCTTTCCGCTACGGGACAGGACGTGTTCCACAAGCTGTTTAATCCCCTTACACCGGGTTTTGCCCACGTAACGGCGAATGATACCGCCCAGCTTATTAATGCCGTAGAAACCCTTAAGCCTGCGGGAATAATGCTGGAAATGGTGCAGGGCGAAGGCGGAGTTATCCCCCTTGACAAAGAATTTGTTATGGCGGCACAGCGTCTTGCAACAGAAAATAATATTCCCCTTATTATCGACGAGGTGCAGACCGGAAACGGAAGAACCGGCTCTCTGTATGCATATATGCAGTTTGGAATCACACCCGATATAGTTTCCACCGCAAAGGGCTTGGGTGGCGGACTTCCTATCGGCGCCACTATGATGAGTGAAAAAATGCAGAACGTGCTTGGCCCCTCCGACCACGGCTCTACATACGGAGGAAACCCCGTATGCTGTGCAGGCGCTTTGACAGTTATTAACAGACTGGACGAAAGCTTTCTTTCCGAAGTAAAGGAAAAAAGCGCTTATATTTTTGGCGAACTCTGCGGTGCGGAAGGTGTTGAAGGCGTAAGCGGTATGGGACTTATGATAGGAATTAAAACTACCGGCAACGCAAAAGAGATAGTTAACGAATGTATAAACCAAGGCGTGCTTTGCCTTACCGCAAAGGACAAGGTTCGTTTGCTCCCTCCCCTTAATATTCCTATGGATTCCCTTAAAAAGGCTATTGAAGTTATTAAATCCGTATGCAAGGAGAAAAAATAATGGAACAGTTTAAAAACAGAAGCTTTTTAAAATTACTTGATTATACACCAGAAGAAATAAACGAACTGCTTAAATTAAGCGCAGAGCTTAAGGCAAAGAAAAAAGCAGGTATTCCCCACAGACTTTGTGAGGGAAAAAGTATAGCTCTGGTTTTTGAAAAAACCAGCACCAGAACCCGCTGTGCTTTTGAAGTAGCGGCGGCTGATCTTGGTATGCACCCCGTTTATCTTGACCCTAAAGGTTCCCAGATAGGCAAAAAGGAAAGTATTGCAGACACGGCAAGAGTGCTTGGCAGAATGTTTGACGGTATCGAATACCGCGGATACGGACAGGAGATCGTTGAAGAACTGGCGCGCTACGCAGGAGTGCCCGTTTGGAACGGACTCACCAACGAATTCCACCCCACCCAGATACTGGCGGATTTTCTTACTATTCAAGAACATTGCGGCGATCTTAAGGGAAAAAAGCTGGTTTATATGGGTGACGCCCGCTATAATATGGGTAATTCCCTTATGGTGGGATGTGCCAAGATGGGTATGCATTTTGTTGCCTGCGCACCCGAGAAGTACTTCCCTAACCCCGAACTTGTTGATGAATGTAAAAGAATTGCTTCCGAAACGGGTGCGGTGCTTGAGTTTATCACCGACCCTAAAAAAGCTGTTGTAAACGCAGACGTAATATATACCGACGTTTGGGTTTCTATGGGTGAGCCCGACGAAGTCTGGAAAGAGCGTATTGAGGAGCTTACCCCATACCGCGTTACAACCGAACTTATGAATATTGCAGGCAAGCAGTGCCGCTTTATGCATTGCCTCCCCGCATTCCACGATCTTAAGACCACCACCGGCAAGGAAATATACGAAAAGTTCGGTATCGACTGTATGGAGGTTACCGACGAGGTATTTGAAAGCGAAAATTCAATCGTCTTCGACGAAGCAGAAAACCGTATGCACACCATTAAAGCCGTAATGGCAGCAACACTTGTATAAAAAAAGACCACCGAAATAAAATCGGTGGTCTTTTTTTACTTTAAAACCAGTAATCAAAATTATCTACAAAATATTTATATCTTGAATAAGCACAGTTCCATTCAATGTTTCCGTAGCAACCGGCCTTCCAGCCATCGTGCCACCCGTCAGGTTTTTCATCTGCTTCACACAGAATTCTTTTGGTTAGACCTATGTGTGAGAAAAACGCATCAGTTCCTATAATCTGAACAGATTTAGATATGTAAATCAATCTCAAGCTATCTATCTGGTAAAAAGCTCCTGTGTCAATTTGAACTACACTGCCGGGGATGTATAATTGGGTTATTAACCAATTTGATCTGAAAGCATACGGACCAATTTTCTCTAAGCTATTAGGTAATTTGAGTTCTTTTAAGTAGCAATATGCAAAAGCGCTTTCTCCAATCTCTTTTAATCCAAAAGAAAAATAAAGATTGTCAATTTCGGTACTTTCAAAAGCACGAGCACCAATATGCGTTATGCTGCCAGGTATATAGACGCTGTTAAACCACCCTTTTTCTCTAAAAGCAGAAAAGCCAATTTTTTTCACCGGCTTTCCATTATGAACTGAAGGTATAATAAGATCGACAACATCACCATTATATTCAACAATACTATAATAGGATCCGTCGCTACTCAGTTCAAATTTCATATAGGTAGATGGCGCGGGGAATGCATATGTTACGATTTTCGAAAGATAACAAACCGTACACCACTGTTTCTTCGTACCATCGCTATTAAGCTCGCCCGTTGCATAGGAATGTGCTGAAAAGTCTTGTTCCTCACCGCACCCACACTGCTGCCAATGCCCGGTTTCATCGTACGCCAATTCAAAAGAATGTTCGTGGGAAACATCTTCATCTTCTACAGGCGTTGACTCTTCTCCAGATTCTTCCTCGCTCACTTCATCGGATATTTCTTCGCTCACGTCGGTATCCGAAGATTCGGAAGAAACTTCATCACTTACCGAAACCTCACCGATGTATTCGCTGACGTCTGATGAAGTAACATCATCGGAAACATCGGTGACGGAAGTATCTGAAGATTCGGTTTGGCGTGAATCTTCGGAAATGGTTTCGGAAATATCATTTTCCGCTTTTCCAGGGCTTGTAAGAAACAATACAGAAACTGTAACACAAACCAAAAGGGCGGAAATAATGACCCAGAATGCAGGTTTTCTATAATTTATTGTGTTTTTCACTCTGTTTTTCACTCCTGTCTCACCAAAGGCAAGAGGACAAGCATATATATAGTTTTTACGCAAACTGCACTCAAGGAGTGCGGTTGCATAAGCCTTTCTTGCTTCAGTGTCCATATTCTTTATAACCTTCTCGTCGCAAGCACTTTCGATATCACGGCACAGAAGGATATAGGCTACCCACACCAGAGGATTAAACCAATAAACCGAAAGAATGGCATATCCAAGCGGTTTTATTAAATGGTCTTTTCTTTTGAGATGGGCAATCTCGTGAGATACTACGCACTCTTCCGTTTGTTCTGACAGACCGAAAGGAAGATAAATTCTGGGGCGGAATATGCCCAGAATAAACGGGGTATCCACCCTTTCGCTCTTTCTTACGGAATTTTCACAAGGAACGGAAGCGGAAACACGGCGCTTAAGTAAAAAGTAAACGATAACGGCATAGGTAAGCATTGCCCCAACACCCGCAAGCCAAATATAGCAAAGCACGCTTACAAGCTTGTGTACAGGGTCTTTTTCTGTTTTGGAAACAGAAGAAACGGCGCCGTTAATAACGGGATTAATACGGTCATCCAAAACGTCCAAACCGCTTTGAATGTATTCTTTATCCTTATCTGTTTCGGGCGCGGGTTCGGGAACTACATCCGGATTTTGGGTATCGTTCTCCGTTTCGGGTTTTTGCTGTGATTGACCTCCTTCGTTAACTGAGGGAGGAACGATAGTGTCATCTACAGGGGGAACGGTATCCTCAGGAGCCTCACCGTAAACCGCATCTGTGTTGATCACTTCCCTGTTAACGGAAAGAGAAAATGGACTTTCGATTGTAAAGGGTAAGAGCAAACGAAGTCCTACCAAAGACCAAAGCAAGCAGTTCACCCATTTAGGGGCGCGTTTTCTGAAAATAAAGCGCGTAGCTATTACCGCAACTATAAGCCAGCTTGCGGTAATGCTTAAATTTAATATATCAAGAAAAAACTTTGACATTTTTACTTATCTCCACGTTCAATAATCTTGCGGATATCGTCCACATCCTTTTGAGAAAGCTTTTGATGCTTTGCAAAGGCGGCAATAAACGCAGGCAAAGAACCTTCAAAGCGTTTTTCAAATAATTCGTCAAGTTCGGAAACCTGAACTTCGTCCTTACTTACAAGAGAACGGACAATAGAATTTTCATTAATGGCAACACCACGCTCGCACAGACGCTTTATAACCGTATATGTGGTTGTACGGGACCATTCCAGTTTTTCCTTGCATATAGCGGCAAGCGCAGAGCAAGAGATAGGCTCGTTTTCCCAAAGAATAAGGCAAAATCTGTATTCGCTTTCAAAAACTTTTGGTGTGTTTTCCATAATGATACCCCTTTCTATTTTGTCTAATCCAATCGACAACATTAGTCTAACACATTAAACACGTTTTGTCAATATGTATTCAAAAAATACGGCAGGATTAATCCTGCCATACTATTATCCAATATCATTGTTTGAAAAAATAAGTATACCTTTTACGTTTTTTACAAAAGCGCCATCTGCCGAAGAATATGCGTATTCGGAAACAGTTTCAAGATATCCGCAGGATTTATAAGTACTTGTGTAATCAACCGCAGCAAAGCCTCCGGAAAACTTTTTGCCTTCTACCGTACCGACATTATAGCAATCTTCAAAGCTACAATTAAAGCCGTTACCTACGATACCGCCGCACATTGCACCGCCGGAAACACTTCCGACATTATAGCAATTTTTCATTGTGCCGTGTGCAAATTCGCCCACGACTCCGCCTACCCATTCGCTGTTACCGTTAACGGGTGCAAAATTAGAACATGAAATAATGCTGTATCCGTCGGCATAACCGACAACACCGCCAATGCCGCAGACCGTGCTGTTAATAACAGCGCAGCCCGAAATTATGGGGTCGTGATCGGAAATTTCGTAGTTTTTCATAGCGGTTGCAACCACAGCGCCGCCGGAGGTTATGTATGAATCTGCAATAATTACATCTTTTACATTACCTTCTATAACAACGAACAGCCCGTCACCGTACAAACCGAAAACTGCGTTTGCGCTACCGTCAAAGCTGCCGCGGAAGGGGTTGAATTCTGTGCCTATACCTTCCCAGAGTATATCAGATGTATCGGGAACTGTTGTGCCATCGATATCAGAAATTCTGATACTTTGTGAAAGCAAAATATATTTTCCCTCGTAATCATTGCCCGAATTCACGCTATCCCGAAAGAAAGCAAGCTGTGCGGGATTGGAAATAACGTACGGATCGTTTTGTGTACCGCTTCCCTTTTCAAATCCTGAGGAAACGCTTCCGTCCCAGGCACTGCCTGTAACTTGCGGAACGGTGATCTGCGGAACGGTTATAAGTACCTGCGGTTCTTCGGAAACCTCGTCGAGAGTACTCGTTTCCTCTTCAGGCGGTAAAGAAGGCGTATCTGCAGGTTCGCTGACTTCATCGGAAACAGCGGGAACGAAAGAGATATCCGGAAGTATACTTTCTTCCGAAATTTCCGCCGAAACACTTTCGGAGATTTCTTCACTGCTGCTTTCGCTTATTTCCCGGGAAATTTCGCTTATATCAAACGTTTGTGAAATATCCGATTCCGCTTTTGAATTTTCTTCGTTTTCGGGTAAAACAAGCATAATTGCAAGTACCGCTGCCAAAATAAACAGCACAGCAATTATTAAATACAGAACCTTTTTATTGTTCAAATCAAATTCGTCCTTTATTCGGTAATATCATATATTTTTTCGGGATACAGAAACGAATGAATTTTCCCCGGAACGTGAGGCTTGATACCTGTCTTTTCTTCGGTAAGATCAACAAATTCACGCACCCATGTCATACCTTCGTAGTGTTCGATTGTCGGCGTTGACAAAGGAAAGATAATGTAAAAGTTTATGCGTTTTCCCTTGATCTCCTTTTGCGCGTTGGTCAAGGTCTCGCAAGCCGTATCTGAAAAATACGCTTTGAATATTCTGCCCGTTTTTCTTAACACTTTTGCTTTTGAATAGCGGGAATAATGTCTGAGTTCTCTGTGGTACATTACAAATGTAAATCCGAAATCCTTTATCTGTGACCAAGGCATAAACTGTCTTTTAAACAGACCTTTTGCGTGAATTCCATCGGAATCAAAAATATAATCAGTTCTTAATATGCCGCAATAATACGCAAACTGCCATCCCGAATATACGGTAACCGCAACGAGAAAAGCGCCTATAAAAACAGTAACTACCGCAAGAGCGGCTCTGCCCGGAGCAAGGTTTATCTCTTCGGGTAATATGAAGATCAAAACGTACAGCATAAGCGAAGTAAACGCGATTAAATGAGTAAAGCAGATTCCGAAGATGACGGAAAGCTTTATATCGTGTTTAAAGGTTGTATATGTAATTTTATCGCTATTTTGATTCATTTTCAAACCCCTTTATATTGGTATTATATCATTAACATACCGCTGTTTCAATAGTTATTACAAAAAACAAAGCTTTTCCCCGTAATTAAGGAAAAGCTTTTTATTTATCGTTTTGTAATGAGGCTATCCACAAACTGTTTTGCCGCTCTTGCGCTTCTGCCGCCCTTTTCAAGAGCGAAGCGTTCTGCCAGAACGTACATTTCGTCCTTGGGAACGGAAATTCCTTTTTCATTAGCAAGATGGGTAACAATGTGCAGATATGTTTCCCTGTTGGGCTTGTAGAAGGAAAGATGAATTCCGAAGCGGGCAGAAAGCGAGAGTATTTCCTGCATAGTATCGTTACGGTGAACATCGTCCCCTTCTCTGCCGGAAAAGGTTTCCTTAACCAGATGTCTGCGGTTGCTGGTGGCGTATATAACCACGTTGCCCGAACGTGCGGAAACGCTGCCTTCCAGAATTGCTTTAAGTGCGCCGAAGTTATCGTCATCCTCACGGAAGGAAAGATCATCAACGAAAATAATGAATTTCAAAGGATTTTCGCTTAACTGATCCAAAATTTCGGGAAGGGCATAAAGCTGTTCCTTACGCACCTCAAGGATACGAAGTCCTTTTCCGTACAGCTCATTTGCCACGGCTTTAATGGTGGAGGATTTACCGGTACCCGCATCACCCGTAAGCAGAATATTTGCGGCAGGCTTTCCTTCAAGAAGAGCTAATGTGTTTTCTATAATCACATTTTGCTCGTTTTTGTAATCCACAAGTTCGGAAAGTGTGATGCTATCAGGGTTTTTAACGGGAACGATACACCGATCATCATCAAGATAAAACATTTTGTATTTGGAATAAATACCAAATCCGAATCTGTTTACGTTGTTACAACGGTATCTGTATTCATCGGGTATATTCACCTTTTCAACATCGAAATCAGGCAGATAACCGCAGTAATCGATATTTGCTTTAAGCAATTCCGGAGTTATTTCCGAAACACTTTGGAGAATATCAAGCTCTGCGTTAACCGCTTTTTCCAAAGCAACAGACGGGGTCTTCCCTGCACCGATGGTACGGATATACACGTTTTCATCGTCATTAACAAGATTTTGCAAATGCTTTGCAAAAGAGCTTCCGCAGGAAAAAACCTTTGAAACGAAGTTTGCATACTCTGAAACACGCATGTCTGTATCGTCTTCTGCGCAGAGATATTCGCAAAGGGCGAGAACAACGCTATCTTCCAACAATTTCGGAAAAACCGCTAGAGAGAGAAGATTTGTATATATTTCTTTTAATTTTACTGCTCTCATCAGTTAAGTATCGCACCTTTCGCACCGCTGGAAACCAACGCGGCATAGCGTTTGAGATAACCGGAAAGAGGCTTTGTTTTGGGCTCAAAGGATGCCATACGGGAAGCAAATTCCTCTTCGCTGATTTTAAGCTCTAGCGTGTTTTCGGGGATATTTATACTGATGATATCACCTTCTTTTACAATACCGATAGCGCCGCCGGAAGCCGCTTCGGGAGAAACGTGACCGATACAAGCGCCTCTGGTTGCACCGCTGAAGCGTCCGTCAGTAATAAGAGCCACGGAGCTGCCCAAGCCCATTCCCATAATTGCGGAGGTGGGGTTAAGCATTTCACGCATACCGGGACCTCCCTTGGGTCCTTCGTAGCGGATAACAACAACGTCACCGGTGTTGATTTTACCTGCGTCTATTGCCGCCTGTGCGTCCTCTTCACAATCGAATACCCGTGCGGGACCTTCGTGTACCAGCATTTCGGGAAGTACGGCAGAGCGTTTTACAACGCTTCCTTCGGGGGCAAGGTTGCCTTTAAGTACTGCGATACCGCCCGTCGCGCTGTAGGGATTTTCAATGGGACGGATAACCTCAGGATCGAGATTAACGCAGTTTTTAATATTCTCTCCTACGGTTCTACCGCTGACGGTAATGCAATCGGTATACAGCAGATCCTTTTTGGTAAGCTCGTTCATAACGGCGTAAACACCACCAGCTTCGTTAAGGTCTTCCATATAGGTAGGTCCTGCGGGAGCAAGGTGGCAGAGGTTGGGAGTTTTTGCGCTAATTCCGTTTGCAATATCAAGATCTATATCTATTCCGCATTCGTGGGCGATTGCGGGAAGATGAAGCATACTGTTGGTAGAACATCCCAATGCCATATCAACGGCAAGAGCGTTCATAAATGCTTTTTCTGTCATAATATCCAGAGGGCGGATATTCTTTTCAAGCATTTCCATAACCGCCATGCCTGCGTGCTTTGCCAGCTCGATACGGGAAGAGTATACAGCGGGAATAGTTCCGTTGCCCTTAAGTCCCATACCTAAAACTTCGGTAAGACAATTCATGGAGTTTGCGGTATACATACCCGAGCAGGAACCGCAAGTGGGACACACTTTACACTCGAATTCTTCAAGCTCACATTCCCCTATTTTGCCTGCGTTGTACTGACCTACAGCTTCGAACATACTGGAAAGACTTCTTTTTTTGCCGCCAACTCTGCCTGCAAGCATAGGACCTCCGCTGACGAAAACGGTGGGTATATTAAGACGTGCCGCCGCCATAAGGAGACCGGGTACGTTTTTATCGCAGTTGGGCACCATAACGAGAGCGTCAAATCCGTGAGCACGAACCATAGCTTCAGTGGAATCTGCAATAAGATCACGGGTAACAAGGGAGTATTTCATTCCTTCGTGTCCCATAGCTATACCGTCGCACACGGCGATAGCAGGAAACACAACGGGATTTCCTCCTGCCATTGCCACACCCATACGAACCGCTTCCACGATCTTATCAAGATTCATATGACCGGGAACTATTTCATTATATGAGCTGACAATACCAATCATAGGTTTATTCAATTCTTCGTTTGTCATGCCCAAAGCGTGATAAAGTGATCTGTGAGGAGCGTTACCTACGCCTTTAATTATTTTTTCCATATTAATTCCTCTTTTTGTTTAAACGGGAAATCCCGGAGAGTAAATTTCTCTCCGGGGATATTCACAATAATCAGTTATTGATAAGCTTGTCTTCGTCGCTCCAGCTGTAAAGCTTACGGATATCTTCGCCAACGATTTCGGAAGGATGCTCGGAAGCCAGCTTGCGCATTGCATTGAAGTGAACCTGAGAGCCAGCATCGGACATATCGAGAAGGAAGTCTTTTGCAAAGGTACCGTCCTGAATGTCCTTAAGCACCTTCTTCATAGCCTTCTTGGTATCTTCGGTAATGATCTTGGGACCGGTGACATAATCGCCGTATTCTGCGGTGTTGGAGATAGAATATCTCATACCGGAGAATCCGCTCTGATAAATAAGGTCAACGATCAGCTTCATTTCATGGATACATTCAAAATATGCGTTTCTGGGATCATAGCCTGCTTCAACGAGAGTTTCAAAGCCTGCCTGCATAAGTGCGCAAACACCGCCGCAAAGAACAGCCTGCTCACCGAACAGGTCTGTTTCGGTTTCGGTGCGGAAGTTAGTTTCAAGTACGCCTGCACGTGCGCCGCCGATACCGAGAGCGTATGCAAGACCGATTTCAAGAGCGTCGCCGGTAGCGTCTTGCTCAACTGCGATAAGACAAGGAACGCCCTTACCTGCCTGATATTCACTTCTTACGGTATGACCGGGTCCCTTGGGAGCAACCATTATAACGTTTACAAACTTGGGAGGCTTGATACAGCCGAAGTGAATATTAAAGCCATGAGCAAATGCCAAAGTCTTGCCTTCGGTAAGGTTGGGCTCGATGCTTTCTTTGTAAAGCTTTGCCTGTTTTTCATCATTGATAAGTATCATAATGATATCTGCAGCTTTTGCGGCTTCTGCAGCGGTCATTACGGTGAGGCCCTGAGACTCTGCCTTTGCCCAGCTCTTGCTTCCGTTATAAAGACCAACGATAACGTTTACACCGCTGTCCTTAAGGTTAAGTGCATGTGCGTGACCCTGAGAGCCGTAACCGATAATAGCAACGGTCTTGCCGTTTAATTTCTGAAGATCGCAATCCTGCTGATAAAAAATTCTATTCATAACAATATACCTCTTTCTGTATTGTAAAAATTATAAGTTTGTAACTTTGCGTATGGTTGTATTGCCCCGTTCAAGGGATGCGGCGCCGGTACGGCATATTTCAAGTATTTCGAAATCTCTGAGCAAATCTATAAAAGCATCTATTTTGTGACTATCCCCTACCATCTGGATCATAGTGGTTTCGCGGGTATAGTCTACAATCTTGCCCTCAAACGCGTCTACGGCGGCGCGTACGTCATTTCTCGTTTCTCCAGAGTTTGCCACCTTTACGAGCAAAAGCTCTCTGCTGACCGTTTCTGCAGGATTAAGCTCTACGATAGAGCAAACATCGGGAAGCTTGTACAGCTGGTTTATCAGCTGCTGCTTGCTTATCTCGTCACCTTCGGAAAGTACGGTGATACGGGAATATTTTGCAGATTCGGTTTCGCTTACCGTAAGTGCGCTTATATTGAACTGCCTGCGTCTGAACATACTTGTAACTCGGTTAAGGACACCGAACTGGTTGTTAACAAGAATTGCTACTGTAAATCTGTTATCCATAATCAGTCTCCTATCTTTACAATGATATCATCCATAGAGCCGCCGGGAGGAAGCATAGGCAGAACGAACTCGTCTTTATCAATAGCGCAATCAATAAGATACGGTCCGTCGTGATTAAAGGCTTGATTCAAAGCCGCATCAAGCTCTTCGAGCGTAAACGCACTGCTTGCCTTTGCACCGAAAGCCTCTGCCAACTTTACAAAATCGGTCTTTCTGTCAAGAACGGTATTTGAATAATGCTTATCGAAGAATAAGGTCTGCCATTGGCGAACCATGCCCAAAACGCCGTTATTCATTATAAGAATGACTACGGGCAGATTTTCGCTTACTGCTGTTGCCATTTCGTTAAGACACATACCGAAGCTTCCGTCACCCGTTACGAGAACGCTTCTCTGCTTGGTACCCAATTGAGCGCCGATCGCTGCGCCGAGTCCGAATCCCATAGTACCAAGACCGCCGCTGCTTATAAATCTGCGGCTGTTTTTAAAGTTAAGATACTGAGCCGACCACATCTGATGCTGACCAACGTCTGTAGCGACGGGAGTATCCGCATCAAGATATTTATTAAGCGTATTGATAACATTTCTGGGAGTCATTCCCTCTCTGCTATCAAGTCCTACCTCTTCCTCAACTCTGAATTTATCTACAACAGCCTGCCTTTCGGGACGGTTTACTTTGTTGAGTAAGGGAATAAGTTTTTGCAACGTAAGCTTTACGTCGCCGCGAAGTCCGTGAGCAGGTTCAATTGTTTTGGAAAGCTCTGCACCGTCTATATCTATATGGACTATTTTTGCTTTTTTCGCAAACTTTGCACGGTTTCCCGTAACTCTGTCATTAAATCTTGCACCCAACGCTATAATGCAGTCTGCGTTGTGCATCGACATTGAGCATGCGTAATGTCCGTGCATACCCTGCATTCCGAGAAAACGGGGATGGTCTGTGGGAACACCTGAAATACCCATCATAGAGCATCCGATAGGAGCATCTATAAGCTCTGCCAGCTCAAGAACTTCTTCTCTCGCTTCTGAGGAAAGAACACCGCCGCCAAAATAAATAAAAGGCTTTTCTGCGTTATTTATACACTCTGCAGCCTGCTGAACACGAATGTCCTTTGCAGCGTTCTTTGCATCCTTTTCTACCTTGGGCATAGGCTCGTACTCGTATTTTGCTATCTGCACGTCCTTGGGAACGTCGATAAGCACAGGACCGGGTCTGCCGGAAGAAGCTATCTTAAACGCCTCGCGTATGGTACCTGCCAGATCCTCTATACAGCTTACAAAGTAGTTGTGCTTTGTAATGGGAAGCGTGATACCGGTAATATCTATTTCCTGAAATCCGTCCGTACCGATAACAGAATTAGGTACGTTGCCCGTTATGGCAACAAGGGGAACGGAATCTATGTAAGCAGTAGCGATACCCGTAACAAGATTCGTTGCACCGGGACCGGATGTTGCGATAACAACGCCGACCTTACCCGTGGAACGCGCATATCCGTCTGCTGCATGAGCCGCACCCTGTTCGTGAGCGGTAAGCACGTGCTTAAGCTCATCTCTGTATTTGTATAATGAATCGTAAACGTTGATTATCTGACCGCCGGGGTAGCCGAAAACTACGTCACACCCCTGCTCTATCAACGTGCGTACGATAATATCTGCGCCTGAAAGTAACATTCACGTTATCCTTTCTGTATATTTTCTATAATAAGTCTGCCCATCTCACTGCATCCCACAAGGGTAAGACCTTCTTCGGAAGAGAATATATCTCCCGTACGGTAGCCTGCATCAAGCACACGGGACACCGCATCTTCTATAGCGTCTGCTTCATTTTCCATATCAAAGCTGAACCGAAGCATCATTGCCGCAGAAAGAATTGTACCGATGGGGTTTGCTATATCCTTTCCCGCAATGTCGGGGGCGGAGCCGTGTATAGGCTCGTATAATCCGCACTTGGTAGCACCAAGGCTGGAAGAAGGTATCATACCGATAGATCCGGTGATCATAGAAGCTTCGTCGGACAAAATGTCACCGAACATATTCTCGGTAACAACAACGTCAAACTGGGAAGGATCTTTCACTATCTGCATTGCACAGTTATCCACCAGCATATCGGAAAGCTCAACTTCGGGATATTCATCGGCAAGACGGTGCATAACGGATTTCCAAAGACGGCTGGAATCCAGCACGTTGCTTTTTTCTACCGAGCAAAGCTTTTTACCACGCTTCATAGCGGTTTCAAAACCAATTCTTCCGATACGCTCTATCTCGGCTTCGGAATACTTAAGCTCGTCAACAGCCACCTTTTGACCGTCTGCAAATTCTGTTTTGTGAGTACCGAAATAAATTCCGCCGATAAGCTCACGAACGATAATAAAATCAATACCTTTATTTACAATAGATGCCTTTAAAGGAGATGCACTGGAAAGCTGACGCCATATCTTCGCAGGACGGTTGTTACTGTAAACTCCCATTCCCGCGCGGAGCCTTAACAGACCTTTTTCGGGCCGCATATTACCGGGAACATCGTTCCACTTGGGACCGCCAACGGCACCAAGAAGAACGCTATCGGAAGCAAGGCACTTTGCAAGCATCTCTTCGGGAAGAGGATCTCCCCATTTATCTATGGCGCAACCGCCCATATCCACGTCGGTATATTCAAAGTTATGGCAGAAAAGCTCTGCTATTTTATCAAGCACCTTAAGTGCCTGCTCCACTATTTCGGGACCTATACCGTCACCGCGGATTACTGCTATGTTTTTTTGCATACTAACAACCTTCCTTAAGCGAAGCGAGCAAGCCGCCCTTCCCAATTATATTCTGAATAAACGAGGGGAAAGGCTCTGCTTTATAGGTTTTTCCTTTGGTGATATTGGTTATCACGCCTGTGCCAAAATCAACGCTGACTTCGTCTCCGTCTTCGATCTCTTCCGCCGCCGCTTCACATTCCAATATAGGCATACCGATATTAATGGCATTGCGGTAAAAAATACGAGCAAAGCTTTTTGCAATAACGCAACCGGTGCCGCAGGTCTTAATAACCAGAGGGGCGTGTTCACGGGAAGAACCGCAGCCGAAATTCCAACCTGCAACTATAATGTCACCCTTGTTTACACGGGATACGAAGGTGTTATCAATATCCTCCATACAATGCTTGGCAAGCTCGTTTGCATCGGAGGTATTAAGATAACGGGCAGGAATAATAACGTCTGTATCAACGTTATCCGGATATTTAAAAACTTTTCCTTTGGTTTCCATTAACTGTTCCTCCGAGGGTCTGTAATATATCCAGTTAGTGCGCTTGCGGCGGCTGTTGCGGGAGAAGCAAGATAAACCTCACTCTCCACGTGTCCCATTCTGCCTACGAAATTACGGTTGGTGGTGGCGATACAACGTTCGCCTGCGGCAAGAATACCCATATAACCACCAAGACAAGGACCGCAAGTAGGTGTAGACACCACTGCACCCGCATCTATAAATGCAGTAACATATCCACGCTGAACACATTCACGGAGTATCTGCATTGTACCGGGAATGATTATGCAACGCACGTTATCTGCAATTTTTTTATCTTTAAGTATATTGTAGGCGGCCTCCATATCTTCCATTCTGCCGTTGGTACAGCTTCCGATAACCACCTGATCTATCTTTATATCGCCAAGCCCCTCTGCGGGATGGGTATTTTCGGGAAGATGAGGACAAGCAACGGTAGGAACGATCGCACCGAGATCTATCTCGATCGTGCGCTCGTATTCAGCGTCTTCGTCAGCTTCGTAAATGACGGGAGTGCGCTCACATCTGCCTTCCATATACTGCTTAGTAACTTCATCCACAGGGAAAATACCGTTTTTTGCGCCTGCTTCAATAGCCATATTACATATACACAAGCGGTCATCCATACTGAGAGTGGCAACGCCCTCACCGGAAAACTCCATACTGCGGTACAATGCGCCGTCAACACCGATCATACCGATGATGGTTAGTATAACGTCCTTACCACTGCAATGCTCGGGAAGTTTTCCCTTAAGCTCAAATCGGATAGCGGAAGGCACCTTGAACCACGCAGTCCCGGTAGCCATTCCTGCCGCCATATCCGTACTGCCAACGCCGGTGGAAAAAGCACCCAACGCACCGTATGTACAAGTATGGCTATCTGCACCAATAATGCAATCACCTGCGGTAACAACACCCTGCTCGGGAAGAAGCGCGTGTTCTATACCCATTTTTCCCACGTCATAAAAATGACTTACGCTGTGAGCAAGAGCGAATTCGCGGCACTGCTTGGATTGTTCTGCAGCTTTTATATCCTTATTGGGAACAAAATGGTCCAGAACGATTGCGATCTTATCTTTATTGAACACGGTATCAAAACCGGCTTTTTTAAATTCATTTACTGCTACGGGGGTGGTAATATCGTTGCCGAGAACTATATCAAGCTTTGCGCTGATAAGCTGACCGGCTTTAACGCTTTCAAGTCCCGCGTGGGCGGCAAGTATTTTTTGAGTCATAGTCATGCCCATAGTTTCGACTCCTTATCTGATCATATTGTTATAAGCACTTAACAATGCGTGGATACTTGCACGGATAATATCTGTATCCGTACCCGCACCCCAATAAGTTTTACCGTTTTTATCTTCTACGCCGATATAAGCGGCAGCAGTTGCATCAGAGCTCTTGCCTTCAAGACTGTGCTCGGTATACACCTTAAGACTGTAATTATCTTCCGTGTATTCCTTCAAAGCATTGCTGACAGCGTCAAGAGAGCCGTTGCCCTGGGTATGAACGGTATTTTTCTTGCCGTCACGCACAAAGGTAACGTATGCGTCCACCCCACCGTCCTTCTGAACAAAGCTCATATTGGAAATCGCCACAGGGCTTTCAAGATTCAGGTAATTATCGGTAAACACCTTTAAAACGTCGTGAGGTTTAAGCTCTCGGTGGTCGTGATCAGATACATTTTTACAAGCATAGCTAAAATGCTCACGCATTTTTGCGGGAAGATCATAACCGTACGTCTGCTCAATCAGATATCCGATACCGCCTTTTCCGCTTTGGGAATTCACACGGATAACGTCAGCATCGTAAGTACGGCTTATATCCTTGGGGTCGATAGGAATATAAGGCACCGACCAGATGTTAAGTCCCTTTTCTTCACGCCATTTCATACCCTTTGCGATTGCATCCTGATGGCTGCCGGAAAAAGCGGCAAATACCAAAGAGCCTGCATAGGGGCTTCTTTCGTACACGTGCATACGAGTGCACTTTTCATAAGTTGCCACTATTTCGGGCATATTTGAAAAATCAAGCTCGGGATCAACACCGTGGGAATACATATTCATTGCAAGTGTGATTATATCAACATTTCCAGTACGCTCGCCGTTGCCGAACAAGGTACCCTCAACACGGTCTGCTCCTGCAAGGAGAGCAAGCTCCGTATCCGCAACGCCTGTACCTCTATCGTTATGAGGATGAAGCGAAAGGGTCACGAATTCACGGTATTTCAGGTTTTCGCTCATATACTCAACCTGATTCGCATAAACGTGCGGCAAGCTCATTTCTACGGTAACGGGAAGGTTTATAATAACATTGTTGGTTTCGGAAGGCTCAAGAACGTCCAAAACAGCGTTGCACACTTCCAAAGCATATTCAGGTTCCGTGCCCGTAAAGCTTTCGGGAGAGTATTCAAAGCGGACATTACCCTCGTATTCGGAAGCAAGACGTTTAACAAGCTTTGCACCGTCAACTGCAATCTGTTTTATCTCTTCTTTGGATTTTTTGAAAACCTGCTCTCTTTGAGCAACGCTCACGGAATTATAAAAATGGATAATTGCATTGGGAGCGCCCTTGCAGGCATCAAAAGTCTTGCGGATAATATGCTCTCTGCACTGGGTAAGCACCTGAACGGTAACGTCCGCAGGAATCATATCTTTCTCTATGAGAGTGCGCAGAAATTCGTATTCGGTTTCTGATGCGGCTGGAAATCCCACTTCTATCTCTTTGAAGCCTACTTCAAGTAAAAGTTTATAAAATTCCAGTTTTTCCTCAAGGCTCATGGGAATTACAAGGGATTGATTACCGTCACGCAGGTCAACGCTGCACCAACGGGGCGCTTTTTCTATATGATCCTTACTCACCCATTTAAAATGTGAACCGGGAGGCGGAAAATAGCCTACACTGTATTTGCTGTTATCCATTATTTACTCCTTGGAATCCGAGGTGCCGATCTCTGCAATCGCCTCTACTTCTACCAAAACATTCTTGGGCAAAGTTTTTGCGGCAACGCAGGAACGAGCGGGCTTGCTTACGAAATATTTGCCGTATACTTCGTTAAAAACGGCAAAATCACCCATATCACTCAAAAAGCAGGTGGTTTTTACAACCTTTTCAATACTGCTTCCCGCCGCTTCAAGGACTGCGGAAAGATTTTTACATACCTGCTCGGTCTGTTCACGGATATCGGTTGCTTCAACAGCGCCGCTGGCGGGGTTTATAGCTATTTGACCTGAGGTAAATACTATATTACCGACTACCGTGGCCTGAGAATAAGGACCGATAGCGTCCGGCGCATTTTTTGTGTATATGTAATTCATAAAAATTTACTCCTTTGACACGATTTTAAAGCCTTCGCTCTTTAATGCTTCGGTTATCTGCTGAACGTGATCGTAATCACGGGTCTCCATAACGATACGTAGATAACAGCCGTTAATGCTTTCGGTATTTCCGTTGCGCTCATGATGAACGCTGGTTACATTACCACCGCAATCTGCGATAATACGGGAAACATCCTTAAGCTGGCCGGGTTTATCAACAAGTTCGATAAGCAAGCTGGAGCTTCTGCCCGATTTCATAAGACCACGCTCTATTACACGCGAAAGGCTTGTAACGTCTATATTACCGCCGGAAACTACGCTTACTACCTTCTTGCCCTCTACGGGGAATTTATTGAACATAGCCGCCGCAACGGAGACTGCGCCCGCACCTTCGGCAATCATTTTTTGCTTTTCGATCAAAGCAAGGATAGCGGAAGAAATTTCATCTTCGGTAACAAGAGCGATATCATCCACATATTTGCTTACCATATCGAAGGTGTTATCGCCGGGACGCTTTACTGCGATACCGTCTGCAATGGTGGAAACAGAAGGCAAAGTCTGTATTGAACCGCTGTTTACGGAATTATACATACTGGGAGCTCCTGCCGCCTGAACACCGTAAACCTTTATGCGAGGATTAATGGCTTTTATTGCGTATGCAACGCCGGAAATAAGTCCGCCGCCGCCGATGGGAACGATAACCGCATCTATATTGTCAATATCGTTTACTATCTCAAGACCGATAGTACCCTGCCCCGCAATTACGTTTTCATCATCAAAAGGATGAACAAAGGTTAGTCCCAGCTCGTCCTTTAAAGACATTGCTTTATTATACGCATCATCATAACAGCCTTCCACAAGACATACCTTTGCGCCGTAGTTCTTGGTAGCCTCTATCTTGGAAATGGGTGCATTGTCGGGCAGGCAGATAAGCGAGGAAATTCCGCATTTGGAAGCCGCCAGCGCAACGCCTTGAGCGTGGTTGCCCGCAGAGCAGGCGATAACGCCTTTTGCCTTTTCTTCTTCGGATAGCATTGCTATTTTATATCCCGAACCGCGCAGCTTGAAGGAGCCGGTATTCTGCAGATTTTCAGGCTTGAAATACAGATCGCACTGAGGAGCTATACCGTATGCCTTTGCAAGCGGTGTGGGACGTATGATTTTTTTAAGCACTGTAGATGCGTGAAATATTTTATCGATCGTAACCATATGTATAAAAAATCCTTTCAAGCAGAATTCTTAAACTATAAAAAACGCCCTCTCTCTTGTGCAAAGAGAGAGGGAGCTGATAATTAATAAACAGTCAATACCATTCTGTTTGCCGTGAAAACTAAAAATTCCTGCATTATATAGTATTGAAAGATTATACCACTAAACCTATAATGTGTCAAGTGAAAATGTATATGATACTCTGTTTTTTTGAAAAATTATTCAGTTATTTTATTACCTTAACCCATCCTTCGGGAGGAGTTACGGTACCCATTT
>JAFOBR010000066.1 GCA_017381715.1 Clostridia bacterium | reverse complement strand
TATACCAAATTTTCACCCTCTTGTCAAGGTCTTTTTTAATATTTATTGCGGTTTTTCGGGAGTTTTTTGCGTTTTTTGTGCAAAAAACGTTATTCTATGCCCAGCATTTTGTTTACGGCTTGCGTTTGCTCCTCGGTGAGTGTCATACTCCGCTGATTTGGGTAATCGTTGAATAGTCCGCATTCGTCGGAATATTCAATAATCATTCCGTCAAGTTTGAATTCGTAATCGCAGATACATTCCGCAATGGCGGGTTCCCATTCACCTCGCCACAAATCTTTTACAAAATCCGAATCTTCGCCGGAAAGAGTGAAGAGTATTTCTTCGGAACGTCTTTGCGAAACGGTTATTGGGGATTGCGAATTCATTATTATGTCGGAAACATCTACCGAAGTGTCATCTTTAATTTCGTCTGAAACTTCTTCATTTGAAACTTCGGAAGAAATATTTTCCGATACCGACGCGCTGTTTTCGGGCTCGCAGGAGCTTAAGACGATCACCGCGGTAAGTAAAAAGACGAGTAAAAAAACAATGCTTCGTTTCATAATGATTTCCTCCTTTTATTATAGTTTTTGGGAAACGCTCCCCCTCAATCGGAAACGTACGGCTCCATTCCGAAGGAAAGCAGCCATTCCTCGGTGGGGCGGGTTTCGAAACCGGATATACTTATATATGCCGCCAGATTTTCGCCGGTTATCCACATGGCAACGGATCCGGGCACGTCTTCTGCGGGGACTTCGGGATGTGCTTCCGAGGAAGAGTAAGAATAGTACTCTATAACGTTATACGTCAATTCACCCCGTTGCAGCGTGTAATATACCCGTACGAAGGCATCGTATGTCAAAATATCAAATCTTTCAATATATTGCTTTGAATTTTCCACGTTCATCAACGGAACCTTCAGGCTGTCGTCCCGTGTTGCTCCCTTAGCTTCAAAGGCTTCCGCTGTGTCGGAGGGTGTGGTATCGTTTGTGCAGACCGTAACTTCGATCTTTATGTTTTCATCCTTTGAAGACGTCAGCTCAAAATCGTAATTGAATTTAAACCATTTCAGACTTTCCACGGAAACGTCCTCGGGGTATACGGGCTGCCACAGATGCTCCGTGTCCGTGATCTCGATAATACCGTCTTTGTCGGTATGCCACATATACCATCTTGTGAAATCGGAAAAACCGTCTTCCAGTATGGTGCTTCTCATATCACTCAATGACTCGAATTCAACGCTTTGGTCCTGACACGATAAATATGAATATCCCTTGGAAAAATCGTGGAAAAACTCCATATAATACAGATTGCCCACACGGTAAACTATATGCTTATCCGTCCTTGCGATGATCTCGTCCGCATCCAGTGTGGGTTGATAACATCCCGCAAAGGACAGCGTAACAAAAAGTAACGCCAGCAAAGCCGAAATGAATCTTGCTTTCTTCATTTTCACCCCTCCTTATCATTATATTAACACACCGTTTTCCGCCAAATGTTAACAAAATGTAAATCCTGCGATATTATCGCAGGATTTTTGATAAGCTATTCAAACATATTTACTCTGCGTTCGTGGCGGCCGCCCTCGAACTCGGTGGAAAGGAAAATGTCTGCCAGACGGCAAGCCTTTTCCTCGCTCTCCACTATCTTTGCGCCGATGCAAAGAATATTGGAATTATTGTGGCGGCGGGTCATTTCCGCAGAAAATTCATCGTGTAAAAGCGCTGCTCTCGCGCCCTTTATCTTGTTTGGGGCGATAGACATACCGATACCCGTGGTGCAGCACAGAATACCGAAATCCACGTCCCCTGCGGCAACCTTGTTTGCAACCTTGTGAGCGAAAACAGGGTAATCGCAGGAATCCTTGGAATATGTGCCTTCGTCGGCAACCTCATATCCCTTTGCGGTGAGGTGGTTTTTAAGAGTTTCTTTAAGATCGTATGCGCCGTGGTCGCAGCCTATTGAAATTTTCATTTGTTTTTCTCCTCTCGTTCCCGCTCCGCCTGGCTTGCGCGGAGATATACGGGCTGTAATTTATCGCTTGAAATTGCTTTTCCTTGTGTATATGCCTTGTAGCCTGCGTAAGCTACGGAAAGGGCGTTCTGGTCGGTAGCGGCAAAGGATGCACAAAAGATATTGGGGGTATCTCCCACCGCTTTCATAAATACCTTTGCGCCGTCACCGCAAACGGTTACCCGTTCACCTGTGGAAATAAGCTGGTTAAGCAGGTCTTCCGCGCTCACCAATCTGTCCTCGCACAGACGGTTGCCGTCTTTAAAAAGTGCGTTGTATAGCTGGTTTCTGCGTGCGTCCATTACGGGGCAGATAATATTTCCCGTGCCCGCAAGATTTTCCGCAATAGCCTCCAGTGTGGAAACTCCCACGCAGGGGATATCGTTTGTGAAAGCAAGTCCCTTTACCGTTGCCACGCCGATACGCACTCCCGTAAAGGAGCCGGGGCCTGCGCAAACGGCAATAAGACCTATATCGTTAATGCTTGCTTCCATGGCGGAAAGGGCTTTTTCCACCATAGGCATTAAATTTTCACTGTGGGTAAGACGGTTTTTAACGGTTATAAGGGAATATCTGTCCGGCACGCCGTTTTCAAAAGCCACCACAGCCGCAGAAGCGGTAAGGGCGGTGGTATCTACTGCAAGAACTAACATATTGTAAACCTCCTTGCGGTTTCGGATATTTTCTCAATATTCACCCGCACAGCCTTTTCGGGTATGGCGAAGGGGATATTTTCGCTCCATTCGGTAATTATTATACCGCCCCGCTCCTCGTAATCGTAAAATCCGGTGGAAACAAGGTCGTCTTCGTCCTTTATGCGGTACATATCAAAATGGAATATGCTTATTTTTTTGCCCACGTATTCGTTTACAATGGCAAAGGTGGGGGAGTGAACAAGTTCAAGACATTCGGGGGCAAGACATTTTACTATTCCTCTGGAAAAAGCGGTCTTCCCCGCGCCCAGATCCCCGAAAAACGCCACGAAATCTCCGGGGCAAAGATCTTTTGCAATTCGGTAAGCTATTTCTTCCGTCTCTGCAGGGGAATTGGATATATATTCTTTCATCGGTTTTTCCTCAATAAAAATACTGTAAATCAATTATATCAAAACCTTACGCAGTAGTCAATATTAAATGCAATTTTGTAAGTTGCACAAAACCCACGTATCTATTTCTACATATTGTATAATTGATTATGATTTTAGTGTGTGGTATAATGTGAATAAAGGAATCGGATGTCCTGCTTACATCCAACGAACCCATAAAAAGATATCAAGGAGAGTGATTTTGATTGAAAAGCAGATTAATTTCCCTTTTATTTGCGGGCATTGTGTGTTCAACCATTTTGTGTCTTACGGGCTGTTCCGGAAAAGAAATAATTGTCGAAATGGACTCTCATACAATTTACAAAGAGGACGGAAAGTATTATATGAAGCTTTCCGAACCAGTATACGGCGATAGAGAATGTGTCGAAAACCACGAAGTTGGGTTCTTTAGGTATAGCTCTATGGACGAATTGATGGAGTTTCTTTTTGATACGGAGTTTTCTAATACTTATAACAAATGCATGCGTTCGGAGTTTTTGATATCGGAAGAGCATGATATTGTAGAATTATTCGATGTTGATAGTGTTCAACTTCCGGTTTTTCCGGATAGTTTTAGTTCATATGATGTGATCTGGTATGGTTCAAATTACAAATTTGAAGCTGAAAACGATAATGAAGGCATTTCGCTCAAGATGCATACAGAAGAAAGTTTTATAAAATTGGTTGAAAAATATAAGAAAGCTCGTTATTCCGACAATAACACTAACGACCTGTTTAAAATTGACGGAATTGAAGCAACTTTGCAAGTTTTTCCTGGTATAAACTATAAAAATGTGTATTATGAACACGAGGAAAACGGCAGAAGAATATATGTGCAAGAGCAGTACACGGATATAAATGCAGAGGCACCTGAATTTGTTTCTATGTATGTTAACGATAACGGCACATATTATCGTGTGTTAATCGCTTACCCCGCTGAAAGATACACCTTGGAACAGCTTATGGAAATTAAAACCGAGCCTTACGTTCCCGAAGAAACCGAATAGAAATCAACCCTATACAAAACCAAAAGCTCCCGATTTTTCGGGAGCTTTTTGTATAACTTTATTCGGGGTCCCCGAGAAAACGAAGTTTTCTTGGGGTGGTCTTAGTCTTCAACTATGGAGAGTGCGTCCTTGCGGGAGAAATTGAGTCTGCCCTTTTCGTCGATACCAAGGGACATAACCTTAATTTCGTCGCCTACGGAAACAACATCCTCTACCTTTGCAACACGCTTTTTATCCAGCTTGCTGATATGAACCATACCTTCCTTACCGGGAGCGATCTCAACAAACGCGCCTACGTTGGAAAGGATACGGGTTACTTTACCGATAAACAGATCGCCGGGTTCGGGATCGTTAACGATAGCGTTGATAATGTTAAGAGCCTTGTAGCCGTTTTCCTTATCAACTGCTGCGATAAATACGCTGCCGTCGTCCTCGATATCGATCTTCGCGCCGGTATCTGCGCAGATCTTCTGAATAACCTTACCGCCGGTACCGATAACCTCACGGATCTTATCTACGGGGATCTTAAGGGAGATCATCTTGGGAGCGTACTTGGAAACGTCATCTCTGGGAGCTGCGATGCAGGGGAGGATAACTTCGTCGATTATCTGGAAACGTCCCTTGCGGGTAACTTCAAATGCGTTTTTGATAATTTCGGGGGTAAGACCGTCGATCTTAAGGTCCATCTGAATGGAGGTGATACCCTTCTTGGTACCTGCAACCTTAAAGTCCATATCGCCGAAGAAGTCTTCAAGACCCTGAATGTCGATCATGGTCATCCACTTATCTTCATCGGTAATAAGACCGCAGGAAATACCTGCAACGGGTGCGGTAATGGGAACGCCTGCGTCCATAAGAGCGAGGGTGGAACCGCAAACGGAAGCCTGGCTGGTAGAACCGTTGGAGGAAACTACTTCGGAAACCAGACGGATAGCATAGGGGAACTCTTCCTTGGAGGGAAGTACGGGTTCAAGAGAGCGCTCTGCAAGTGCGCCGTGGCCGATCTCGCGGCGTCCGGGGCTTCTTGCCGCCTTTGCTTCGCCTACGGAATAGCCGGGCATATTGTAGTGGTGCATATAGCGCTTTTCTTCTTCGTTATCGATACCGTCAAGAAGCTGTGCTTCTCTTACGGGAGCGAGGGTTGCGGTGGTGAGAACCTGAGTTTGACCGCGGGTGAACATACCTGAACCGTGGGTTCTGGGAAGTATGGAAACTTCTGCGGCGAGAGGACGGATCTCGTCCATTCTTCTGCCGTCAACACGCTTTTGCTCTTCCAGCAGCCAGCGGCGTACGATCTTCTTCTGAAGCTTGTACAGACATTCGTTGATCATAGCGGTCTTGTCTGCATATTCTTCGCCGAGCTCTTCGAAAACTCTGTCGTAAATAGGCTTGAGCGCCGCGTCACGAACACGCTTGTCATCGGTATAGAGAGCCTTTTCCACGTCTGCGCCAACCATTGCTTCGATCTTGTCAAAGAGATCGTGGTCAACTTCGCAGGAGGGATACTCAAACTTGGGCTTACCTACTGCTTCGCGGATAGATTCGATAAACTCTATAAGGGGCTTAATAGCTTCGTGAGCCTTGAGGATAGCCTCAAGCATAGTGTCGTCGTCAACTTCCTTTGCACCTGCTTCGATCATAACGACCTTTTCCTTGGTGCCTGCAACGGTAAGCTCAAGTTCGCTTCTGCCGCGCTGTTCTTCGGTGGGGTTAACAACGATTCTTCCGTCTACCAGACCCATGAAAACGCCTGCGATAGGACCGTTCCAGGGAATATCGGAAATGGTAAGTGCGATAGAAGCACCCAGCATAGCCGCGATTTCGGGAGAATTATCGGGGTCAACGGACATAACGGTAAGAGACAGAACTACGTCGTTACGAAGATCCTTGGGGAAAAGGGGACGGATAGGTCTGTCGATAACTCTGGAGGTAAGGATAGCCTTTTCGCTGGGTCTGCCTTCTCTCTTAAGGAAGGAGCCGGGGATCTTACCAACGGAATAAAGTCTTTCTTCAAAATCTACAGAGAGGGGGAGAAAATCAATACCATCTCTGGGAGCTGCGGATGCGGTTGCGTTACAGAGGATAACGGTTTCGCCGTAGCGTACAAGGCAGGAGCCGGAAGCCAGCTGTGCGATCTTGCCGGTTTCTACAACCAGTTCTCTTCCCGCAAGAGTAGTTTTAAACGTTCTGTAATTGGGAAACATAGTTAAACTTCACCTTTCTAAAATTAATATATTTTTTTCAAGGCATAGGTTTAACACTTAAAAACACGCCGAAATATTTTCGAAGCATTTTTAACTGCTAAACCCTGACCTTGCTTGTGGACGGAAATAAAGGCGGGAGTTTGATTCGCTCCCGCCTTTGCGTTTTGCTTGGATAAATACCCAACGCACACTTGTGGCGGTGTGCTCTTTCGGGGTCCCCAAAAACGCAACGCGTTTTAGGGGTGTCTTCTCGGGGTCCCCAAAAATCCGAAGGATTTTAGGGGTGGACTTTACTTACGCAGACCGAGACGTGCAACGATGGAACGGTAACGCTCGATATCCTTCTTCTGCAGATAGTTAAGGTACTTTCTTCTCTTACCTACCATGATAAGCATACCTCTGCGGGAGTGGTTATCCTTGGGGTTTGCCTTAAGATGTGCGGTAAGCTCGCTGATTCTCTGAGAGAGAACTGCGATCTGTACTTCGGGAGAACCGGTGTCACCTTCGTGAACTGCGTACTCCTTGATGATCTGCTGCTTAAGATCCTTGTTGATCATGCTTGTTTCACCTCCGTTATTATTTGCCCTACAGGCAAGACTGAGTAAAAGGTGTGTGAAAACGGCGGAAAACTACCGCCCTGTGCCCTTAAACCGAGCCTCCCCAATTTGGCATACAACGAATTCTACCACAAAAAAACAGATTTGTAAATAGTTTTTTTAAGTTTTTTTATTTTTTCTCGTTTTGCTTGATTTATTACAGTTTTAATGGTAAAATTCTGTTGAAAGTGTTATCCCGAAAGGACATGTTTATGAAAAAATACGGTAATGCCATAAAATATACTGCATTTTGCCTTGCCGCTTTGCTTTTGGCGTTCGGCGCCGTGTGGGCGGTAAAGGGCGATATTTTCGGTTTCGTTTCCAAGGATGCTCCCGCAAGAGAAGAATTTGAATACGAAACGGAAGATAAGATTCTGGAAGATCTGCTTAACGAAGGGGACGTTTCCGCAATCCAACAAAACGAATACGAAAAATACATTTCCGCTCTTCCTGTTTCGGGCGAAGAAACTGCGGATGTCTTTATCCCCGGTGAGACTCTGATTGCGGTGGACAAAGAATACGAAAATTTCGAGCAAACTTCAAATACAAAAATGCCCGCCCCCCAGCAGGAATATTCCATACCTGCAGGCTATTCCTGCACCGGAGCGGAAAACGGCGTGCTGCTCCTTAACCGCGGCGGAAAATACGGGTATTTTCTGGAAACGGGACGCTGGCTCACCCAGCCCGAATACGGGGAAGCATACAGATTTTCCGGCGGTATTGCAGTGGTGAAATACAACGGCAGATACGGCGCCGTGGACACCGAGGGCAACCTTGTTATCCCCGCTGTTTTTGATGAAATAGGGGATATGGACGGAAGCGGTATTACGGTATACAAGCGGGGAAGCGGATATACCAGGTTGGTTTTTGTAAAGAAATAAATTTTATCGTTAAAGGGAGTCTTAAAGGCTCCCTTTTTTGGGTATAACAGAGATCAAATTGGAAAAAGTACTATTGAAAAGTCGGGTTTGATATGATATAATAATGTAGATTAACTGTTTTTAACTTTGAATGGAGGGTTTTGGATGTCTCAGGCAGAGTATTTCTTTCATCAGGGTACAAATATACGGGCATACGATTATATGGGTGCCCACCGTCTTGAGGACGGAAGTGTGGTTTTTCGTGTTTGGGCACCTAATGCAAAAGAGATATTTCTTTGCGGCGACCACAACGGTTGGGCGAAGGATACTCCTCTTACCCGTGAAAATATAAGCGGTATATGGTCGGTCACTCTTCCCGAATTCAAAGAAGGGACAAGGTATAAGTATCTTGTCTGCGGTAATAATGGAGACCATCTTAAAGCAGACCCTTACGGATTTTACGCAGAAACGGGTATGCAGACCGCCACTGTCTTCCACACGTTAAAGGATTTTGAGTGGACGGACGAAGAGTTTATAAAGAGCAGACAGATATTTGCTTTATGCCGCGAACATGATGAAATGCCTTCTGCCCCCGTAAATATATACGAGATGCATCTGGGATCGTGGGTGAAGAAGGAAGACGGCAGTTATCTTTCTTATCGGGAGTTGGCTGATAAACTGGCGGAATACGTTTCGGATATGAACTATACCCACGTGGAGATCATGCCCATAGCGGAGCACCCGTTTGACGGCTCCTGGGGGTATCAGGTTTGCGGATATTACGCACCCACGTCCCGTTTCGGAACTCCCGAAGACTTTATGTATTTCGTAAACAAGCTTCATTCAAAGGGTATAGGCGTAATTCTTGACTGGGTGCCTGCTCATTTTCCAAAGGATGAGCACGGGCTGTATGAATTTGACGGCGGACCGCTTTACGAATATTCCGACCCCACCCGTATGGAAAACAAGGGCTGGGGCACAAGATGCTTTGACGTCGGCAGAAACGAGGTAAGAAGCTTCCTTATCTCCAACGCCTGCTTCTGGCTGGATAAATATCATATCGACGGATTGCGTATAGATGCGGTAGCTTCAATGCTGTATCTGGATTATGACAGAAAGGCAGGAGAGTGGCATCCCAACGTACACGGCGGCAACCATAATCTGGAATCCATATCCTTCTTCCGGCATCTGAACAAGGTGGTGTACGATAATTTCCCCGACAGAATGATGATCGCCGAAGAATCCACCGCTTATCCCGACGTTACAAAACGCCACGGTTTGGGCTTTACCTTCAAATGGAATATGGGGTGGATGAACGATACCCTTTCATATCTTCCCGTTGACCCTTACTTCAGAAGCGGCAGCCACGGCAAGCTTACCTTCGCAATGATGTATAATTTTGCGGAAAACTACGTGCTTCCCCTTTCTCACGACGAGGTGGTGCATTGCAAGCATTCCATTATCGGAAGATGCTCCGGAGATTATTGGCAGCAGTTCGCCACGCTCCGAGCGTATTTCGCATATATGATGGCGCACCCCGGCAAAAAGCTTTCCTTTATGGGCAACGAAATTGCCCAGTTTGCCGAATGGGATTATAAAGGACAGATAGATTGGTTTTTGCTTGAATACGAAAAGCACAGACAGTTCAAGGATTATATGCGGGCTTTGAACGGAGTTTATAAAGACACCCCCGCTTTGTGGGATCTGGACAGAGATTGGGGCGGATTCAACTGGGTAGACGCAGATGCGAGAGATGAAAATATGCTTATCTTCTCCCGCCTTTCCAAGTACGGAGAACGAGTTTACGCAATAATCAATTTTTCCGCTTCCCCCCACGATAACAGAACCTTTGCCGTAGAATCCGGCGGATATTATTCCGTTCTCCTTAATTCCGATTCCCCGGAATTCGGCGGATGCGGCTATATGAAAAAGAAAACTCTCCGTGCCGTCAAGGACGGACACGGCGGGTATAAAATAACAGTATCAGTACCGCCGCTTGGCGCACTTTATATTAAAAAAAGGAGTGGGCAAAAGAAATGATCAAAAGAAAAGAATGTGTGGCAATGTTGCTTGCAGGAGGACAGGGAAGTCGTCTCTACCTGCTTACAGAGCGTCTTGCCAAACCTGCAGTTCCCTTTGGCGGTAAGTACCGCATTATAGACTTCCCCATATCAAACTGTATAAATTCAGGCATAGATACCGTAGGTGTGCTTACCCAGTATCAGCCGCTGGCTCTTAACGAATATATCGGCAACGGCCAGCCTTGGGATCTTGACCGTGTTTATGGCGGCGTTATGATGCTTCCTCCCTATCAGGGCTTAAAGCGTGCAGACTGGTATAAAGGCACCGCAAACGCTATTTACCAGAATATGCAGTTTATAGAAAAATACGATCCCGAATACGTGCTCATCCTCTCCGGCGACCATATATACCGTATGGATTACGCCAAAATGATAAAAGAGCACAAACGCAATAAAGCAGACTGCACTATCGCGGTTATAGACGTTCCCCTTGCAGAGGCAAGCCGTTTCGGTATTATGAGCGCCCGCGAGGATATGTCCATATACGATTTTGAAGAAAAACCCAAAGTACCCAAGAGCACTATGGCGTCTATGGGCGTTTACGTGTTCAGCAAGGAAAAGCTGTTCAGCTATCTTATCGCAGATGAAAATGACGAAAACAGCGATAAGGACTTTGGTAAAAACGTTATTCCCGCAATGCTTAAAGCAGGGGAGAGAATGTTTGCATACCGCTTTGAGGGATATTGGAAGGACGTTGGAACCGTTTCCTCTCTCTGGGAAGCAAATATGGATCTGCTGGGAGAAAATCCTCAGCTCGATCTTAACGACGGATCCTGGAAGATATATTCCAGAAGCAACGCATATCCTCCTCATTACGCGGGCGAGAGCGCAGTTATCAAGAATTCCCAGATAACCGAAGGCTGTGAAATTTACGGAACGGTTATAAATTCCGTTATCGGCGGCGGTGTTACCGTTGCAAGAGGCGCCACCGTAAAGGACAGCGTTTTGTTTGATAACATAACCGTAAGCGAAGGCGCTTCCGTTTATTATTCTATGGTGGATTCCGGCACGGTAGTAGGTAAAAACTCCACCGTGGGCAAGGATAAGGACGAAGGCGGCAAGCTTACTCTGGTAGGAAGCGGTCTTAACATAGCGGACGGTATTTCCGTTCCCGACGGAGAATTGATCTCCCAAAAAACACTCGCCGATATCGGCGGAGAGGCAGGTGCGAAATGAGCGTACTCGGTATAATCTTTTCCAATATTCACGATGAAAACGTGGCTGACCTTACCCGTCTTCGTACTATGGCTTCCGTTCCTTACGGATGCAGATACAGACTCATAGATTTCGCTCTTTCCAATATGGTAAACAGCGGAATTTCCCGTGTGGGCGTTATTACCCATTATAATTATCAGTCCCTTATGGACCATATCGGCTCCGGTAAGGACTGGGACCTTGCCCGCAGAAGCGGCGGTATACAGATACTTCCTCCCTACATAACCGCTTTCGCCAGCTCAAGACCCGAGGTATACACCACCCGTCTTGAAGCTCTTATGGGCATAAGCGCATTTATTCAGAGTGCAAAGGAAGAATACGTTATACTTTCGGATTGCGACGTTATCTGCAATATGGATTTTTCCGCAATCATCAAGTATCACATAGAGAGCGGCGCGGACTGTACTATCGCAACAAAGCAGTCTTATCTGGTATCCAAAACCGGCACCAGTAACAACGTAGAGCTGTTTTATAATGAAAACGGTGACGTTACCGATATAGCGGAGCACAATTCCCAAGAGCCCGCTTTCTGCAACGTAAACCTTAATATTTACGTTATGAACCGTAAGTATCTGGAGGAGATCACGCTGGATGCTTCCGCCCACGGCTATAAGAGCTTTACCAAGGACGTTCTTGCCCGCCGTATCGGCAGAGACAAGATAAAGGCTTACGTGTGCGACGGATACTTCGCAACCGTAGACTCTATGGCAGATTATTTTGCCTGCAACATGGACCTGCTTAACCCCGGAACCCGCAGAGAGCTTTTCGGCATAGCGGACAGACCTATATTCACCAAGGTCCGCAACAGTGCTCCCACCAAGTACAGCGAAACCGCAGTAACCAAAAATTCTCTTATTGCGGACGGATGCGTTATCGAAGGCACCGTGGAAAACTGCATTCTCTTCCGTGGCGTTAAGATTGGCAGAGGTACCACTGTAAAGAATTCCATACTTATGCAGGATACCGTGGTAGGGGATAACGTATATCTTAACTGCGTTATTACCGATAAATCCGCAGTGGTAAGGGATGGCAGAGTCCTTTCCGGCCACGAAAGCAAGCCTTATTTCATAGAAAAGAACCTAACCGTTTGATTTTTGTTTTCCGTTTACATCCATAAAAACCTTAAAAGGAGTAAATACCCATGAAAAAGATACTTTTTGCTGCCAGCGAAGCACTGCCTTTTGCCGCATCCGGCGGATTGGGAGATGTTATAGGCTCTCTGCCCGCCGCCATAAAGCAGGCTGACAAGGATTGCGATATCCGTGTTATTATGCCTCTTTACGATAAGGTTACCGATAAAACCCGTGCCCGTATGGAAAAGGTTTTGGAAACCACCGTGGAACTTGGCTGGAGAAAGCAATACTGCGGTCTTTACTCTTTGGTTGAAAACGGCGTAACTTATTATTTTATAGACAACGAGTTTTACTACCGCCGCGGCGCGCTTTACGGAGCGGGCGACGATCTTGAACGTTTTGCATTCTTCTGCAAGGCGGTAGTAGACCTCCTTCCTCTTATAGATTTTTACCCCGATTACCTTCACGCCCACGATTGGCAGGCGGCAATGGCGGTGGTATATCTTAAATGCCTGTACGGAAATACAGAAAAATACCGTGATATCAAGGCAGTATTCACCATTCATAATATACAGTATCAGGGCATGGGCGATATGTATAATATGGGCGATCTTTTGGGACTTCACGAAAAGTTCGCTCCCGTTCTTGAATTTGGCGGATGTATGAACTTTATGAAAGGCGCCATAGTTTGCGCCGATATGGTTTCCACCGTATCTCCTACCTATGCAAACGAAATTCTCTCTCCCGAATATTCCCACGGTCTGCACCCCATACTGGAAATGTGCAAGGGCAAGCTTACGGGAATATTAAACGGTATCGACAGGGAATACTATAATCCCGCAAAGGATTGTGAACTTGTTAAAAACTTCTCTTATATGCGCGCGGGCGGAAAGAAGGAATGTAAAAAATTCCTGCAGGAATACCTTAACCTGCCTGTAAAAGAGGACGTTCCCATGGTGATAATGATCACCCGTCTTGTTTCCCACAAGGGATTGGATATTGTAAAGGAATCTCTTTACAGCCTGCTTGAGGAAAACCTGCAGTTTGTGCTTTTGGGCACCGGCGATTACGAGTACGAAAGATTTTTTGATGAAGCGGCACGCCGTTTCCCCGAAAAAATGCGCACTCTGCTTAAATACGATAAAGAGCTTTCCAAGCGTATTTACGCCGCAGGCGATATCTTCCTTATGCCCTCTTTGAGCGAGCCCTGCGGTTTGGCGCAAATGATCGCATCCCGTTACGGCACCGTGCCCGTTGTACGTGAAACCGGCGGACTTTATGACAGTATACGAGATTACGGCTGGCCCGATGGCGGCAACGGATTTACCTTCGCCCCTTATTCCGGTATGGAGCTGTATAATGCCGTAAAGCGCGCCGTTAATCTTTACGAAGATAAAGCAGCGTGGGAAAAACTTGTTTTGAAAGTAATGCGCTACGATTTCTCTTGGAAAAAGAGCGCAAAACTATATATCCAAATGTACGAAAGGCTTAACTAACCCCAATGAACACACAACAGCTTAAAAACCAGATTACGGCGACACTTGCCAGATATTATTCGGTTTCTCCCGATGAAGCGAATGCCCAGCAGATATATTCTGCGCTGGCAATGTGCGTAAGAGACGTTCTGGCAAAAAAGAATAGCGATTTTTCCAAAAAGGTAAAGGAAAACAAGTCCAAGCGTGTATACTATATATGCATGGAATTCCTTATGGGAAGACAGCTTAAAATGAATCTTTGCAATCTCGGTCTGGAATCCTCTTACCGTGAAGTGCTTTCCGAAATGGGATTCGACCTTGATGAGATATACGATCTCGAAACCGACCCCGCCTTGGGTAACGGCGGCTTGGGCAGACTTGCCGCTTGCTTTATGGATGCGCTTGCAACCCAGCAGTACCCCGCAAAGGGCTTTTCCATACTCTTTGAATACGGTCTGTTCAGACAGAAAATGGCAGAAGGGGAACAGCTTGAACTTCCCGATATATGGCTGCCCTCCGGTCAGGTGTGGCTGGTGCCCAGACAGGATAAAAGCGTTTCCGTCAAATTGGGCGGAAAGATAAAAGAAAGATGGGATAACGGCAGATGCGAGCCTATTTACGAGGATTACGACGAAATAGACGCAGTTCCCTACGATATGTTCGTTTCCGGCGCAGACAGCGAATGTTGTAACACTCTCCGTCTGTGGAAAGCGCAGGATAAACGCAATTTTAATATGGAGGCGTTCTCTCAGGGGCAGTATATAAAGGCTGTTGAAGAAAACACCATGGCAGAAACTATCTCCAAGGTGTTGTACCCTGCAGATAACCATCACGAAGGTAAGCTGCTCCGTCTTTCCCAGCAGTATTTCCTTGTTTCCGCTTCTCTGCAGAATATAGTTTCCAACCACGTTTCTCAGTATAAAACTCTTGATAATTTCGCAGAAAAGGTTTCTATCCATATAAACGACACCCATCCCGCACTCTGCGTTCCCGAGCTTATGCGTATCCTTATGGACGATCATCATTATTCCTGGGAAAAGGCGTGGGAGATCACTGTTAACACCATCTCCTATACCAACCATACCGTGCTTCCCGAAGCGCTGGAATGCTGGAACGAGGATCTGTTCCGCTTCAAGCTTCCCAGAATTCACAATATCGTTACCGAGATCAACCGCCGCTTCTGCGCGGACGCCTGGAACAATTTCCCCGGCAATTGGGATAAGATAAGCCGTATGGCTATTCTGGGCAACGGTCAGGTAAGAATGGCAAATCTTTCCGTAGTGGGCTCAAATCACACCAACGGTGTATCCAAGCTTCATTCCGATATTCTTAAAAAGACAGTATTCCGTGATTATGCGGATATGTATCCCGAAAGATTTACCAACGTAACCAACGGTATCGCACACCGCAAATGGCTGTGCTATTCCAACCCCCGTCTTGCAAGCCTGCTGGACGAATGTATCGGCGAAGGCTACCGTAAGGACGCTTCCCAGCTTGAAAAATTCCTTGCATATGAAAACGATGAATCCGTGCTTAAGCGTATCGGCGAAATAAAGCATGCAAACAAGGTGGATTTTGCCAATTATATTAGCAAAACTCACGGCGTGAAGATCGATCCCGATTCTATCTTTGACGTTCAGGCAAAGCGACTCCACGAGTACAAGCGCCAGCTTCTTAACGCACTCAATATTATTTCTCTTTACACCGCCCTTCTGGAAAATCCGTCTTTGGATATACAGCCCCAGACCTTCATTTTCGGCGCGAAGGCGGCTCCCGGTTATTATCTGGCAAAGGATATCCTCCGCCTTATATGCTATATCGCTGCGGATATCGAGAAAAAGCCCGCATTGCGTGAAAAAATACGTGTGGTATTCCTTGAAAACTACAACGTAACCCTTGCAGAGCGTCTTATGCCCGCTGCCGACGTAAGCGAGCAGATCTCCCTTGCAGGTAAGGAAGCCAGCGGTACCGGTAATATGAAGTTTATGATCAACGGTGCCGTTACTATCGGAACTCTTGACGGCGCAAACGTAGAGATCGCAGAGCAGGTGGGAGATGATAATATCTTCATCTTCGGTCTCCGTGCTCACGAGGTTGACGAGCTTTGGAAGAAGGGCTATTCTTCTTCAAGCTATTACCTCCGTTCTCCCGAGCTTAAGCGTGCTATCGACCGTCTTGCCGTAGGATTTAACGGAAGACCCTTTACCGATATAGCAAACTATCTGCTGTTCTCCCACGGCGTGTCCGACCCTTATATGTGTCTTGCTGATTTTGAGGATTATCATACTACCCACAATAGTCTGGTAGATGCATACGGCGATACCACCCGTTGGAACAAGATGGCGCTTAATAATATTGCAAAAGCGGGGATTTTTGCCGCAGACCGCAGTATCCGTGATTATGCGGAAAACATCTGGAACGCTGTTCCTCTTAAGGACTGATAAATATAAATTCTATACTTTTTGCTTCCGGCGCACCGACAAAAAAGCGTGTGTTCCCCTTGGGAACCTTGATTACCGCCGGAAAAGGCTATATAATTAAAGACAAAAACGGTAATACACCGCCCGCACTTTCAGGTGCGGGCTTGTATGCTGTCTGTGCCGAGGACGGAAATCAGGTAGATACCTTTACCGTTACGGACGAGCAGTATCCCGCCCCCGCGTTTCTGGATAACGGTATTATATACCAGATATTTGTGGATAGATTTTACAGCTTTGGCACCGTGCCCGCAAGAGAGGACGCCGTCTACCTGAATTGGGATGATACTCCCGAATACAAGAGAAACGAAAAAGGGGAGCTCAAAAACAACACCTTTTTCGGCGGAACCCTTTGGGGCGTTGCGGAAAAGCTGGATTATATCGCATCTTTGGGTGCGGGAAGTATATATCTTTCTCCCATCTGCAAGGCATATTCCAATCATAAATACGATACCGACGATTACCTTACCGTAGACGAAGGCTTCGGCGGCGACGAAGCCCTGAAGCATCTTATAAACGAAGCGGAAAAGCGGGGAATAAAGATAATTCTTGACGGTGTGTTCAACCACGTGGGCGAGCACAGCATATACTTTACTTCCGTCCTTAACGATCCGTCTTCTCCTTATAAAGAGTGGTTTTCTTTTTCAAATTACCCCCATGAGTACGATTGCTGGTGGGGGTGCAGAAACCTGCCCAAAACCGTAAAATGCCATTCCTTCCGCAGTTTTATTTGCGATCAGGTCATTCCAAAATATATGGAAATGGGCGTTGGCGGTTTTCGTCTGGATGTGGTTGACGAATACAGCAATGAATTTACTCACGAAATCTGCACCGCAGTTAAAAGATCCAATCCCCGTGCCTGCATAATAGGCGAGGTATGGGAGGATGCCTCCACCAAGGTAGCTTATGACGAGGCAAAGGATTATTTTCAGGGACATTCGCTGGATTCTGTTACAAACTATCCCTTCCGCGACGGAATTATAAGGTTTTTACGTTACGGAGATATTGCACACCTTTCCGGTGTGCTGGCATACCAGCTTACCCATTATCCCAAGGCAAAATTACTCCGCTTAATGAACACCCTCGGCACCCACGATACACCTCGTATCATAACCGCTTTGGCGGGTTACGAAGGGGATATGTCTGCCGATGATGCGGCGGTGTACAGACTTACTGCGGAAGAATACGCCCTCGGCGCAATGCGACTCCGTGCCGCATACGGACTTTTGATCGCTCTCCCCGGCACGCCCTGCCTTTATTACGGGGATGAGATAGGTATGCAGGGCAGATCCGACCCTTTCAACCGTTACGCTTACCCTTGGGGAAAAGAAGATGCGGAAATGCTTTCTTTCTTTAAAAAAGCAGGGGAAGTGCGTAAAAATTCTCTTCCGCTTACAAGAGGCGATACGGAAATACTTTACGCAGACAGTGGAATATTTGCCATAAAACGCAGTTTTTGCGGAAAAACCGTTTTGGCGGTTTCCTTTGCCGCAGGCGGTGAATATGCTGTTAACGGCGAGTATACGGATCTTATTACCAACCAAAAATTTATAAACAAAATATATTCAACGTGCCCCGCTACATTTATTTTACAGGAGGATTAAAATGCTGTCTTTAAACCATACCTTTGAAGAGATATGTAAAGCATTTAAACTTAAGGGCGAATTCTTCGGCTACAACGTAATAAAAAGCGGAAATATAAACGACACTTATACCGTCCATACCGACGGGTACGAGGGCGGACGCACCTATCTGGTACAGCGTATAAACCACAATGTGTTCCACAGCCCCGAAAAGATAATATCAAACGTATGCCGCATAACGGACCATATAAGAAACCGTATGTTGGCAGACGGTGAAACGGACATAAAACGCCGTGTTCTTAAAATGTATCACACACCGGAGGGACAGTATATCTACCGTTCCGAAGACGGCAGTTATTGGCGTGTTATAAGCTATATCACCAATTCCTGCACCTTTAACAGCCGTCCCACCTTAAAGGTAATGCGTAACGCAGGTAAGGCGTTTGGCGAATTCCAGAAAAACCTTTCGGATTTCGATGCGTCTTCCCTTTACGAAACCATACCTCATTTTCACGATACGGTTAAAAGATTTGAGGATTTTGAAAAATCTGTGGCGGCTGACGTTGCCTCCAGAGCGGCGTCCGTAAAGGATGAGATAAATTACCTCCGTTCAATGGCATCTTACGCAGGCTATTTCTCCGCCCTTGCAAAGGAAAACAAAATAAGCCTGCGGGTTACCCATAACGATACCAAGTGCAACAACGTTATGTTTGATGCGGGTACGGGAGAACCTCTTGCGGTAATAGATCTGGATACGGTTATGCCCGGATATGCCGCATACGATTTCGGTGATGCGGTTCGTTTTGCCGCAAACACCGCCGCAGAGGACGAAAAAGACCTTTCCGAAGTATCTCTGGATACGGAAATGTTCACCCAATTTGCTTCGGGCTTTGTTCCTCAGCTTTACGGCAACCTTAACGAAACGGAAATTTCAACTCTTGCCATGGGTGCTCTTGTGGTAACCCTGGAGCTTTCTTCCAGATTTTTGGGAGATTACCTTGCGGGGGATACTTATTTTAAAACCGCATACGATGAGCATAATCTGGTGCGAGCTCGCTGCCAGATACAGCTTGCCCGTGATATGGAACGCAAAATGAGCGATCTTGAACGGATAATGAAGCAATTTTGAACAAATTTTTAAAAAACTTTAAGGAAATTTGAAAGAAAAGTTAACATTTCACTTGACTTTGGGGAAAATTGTGGTATACTACTACAAGATAGCTACTTGTTTTGTGAATTTTTAACAAGAGATGCAGATGGAAAATATCACACCCGTTACAAACGAAGATGCGCTGCTTGTGGCTTCCGCCCGTGAGGGGGATTCCCTTGCTTTCGCCTTGCTTGTGCACAGATATTCCCGCATTATGAACTCCTTTATCGGCACTCTTTCGGTGTCGGAATCGGAAAGGGAGGATCTTTTGCAGGAAGGGCTTATCGGGCTTCTCAAGGCTGTTCGCAGCTATGAGGAAGAAAAAGCGCTGTTTTCCACATACGCTGTTACTTGTGTAAAAAACAGCATTATATCCGCACTCAGACGGTATAACAAAACAGTTTCCCTCCTTCCTTCTTCCGAAATCATCGGGGGAACAGAGGCGCAGGAAGCCGAATCACCGGAAACCATACTTTTGGATACAGAATCCGGCAGGCTTCTTCACGATAGACTTTTCAAAGCGCTCTCTCCTTTGGAATCAAAAGTCTTTGAACTTTATCTCGCGGATGAAACATACGCAGAGATAGGCAAAAAATTGGGCAAGGATGTTAAAAGTATAGACAATGCGGTTCAGCGCATACGGTCCAAGCTCAAACGCATAATTTAGCAAAAACCTTGGAAACAAGGGAAAAATATTTATTTTCAAGCGAGGTAAAATCAGCATGTACGAAGACAAGACTTTGGTTTGTAAGGATTGCGGCGCAGAATTCGTTTTCTCCGCAGGTGAACAGGAATTCTATGCAGAACGCGGTTTCCAGAACGAGCCCCAGAGATGCAAACCCTGCCGTGACGCAAGAAAGAACGCAGGCAAGGCTCCCAGAGAACTCTTTACAACCACTTGTGCACAGTGTGGCAAGGAAGCAAAGGTTCCCTTCCAGCCCTCTAACGACAGACCGGTATACTGCAGCGAATGCTATGCCGCTTCCAAGCAACAGTAATCTGCTATAGCGAATAACATATATTATTCTCCGGCACGAATCATTTTTGCTTACAAAGACTGTGTAAATAAAAAATCCCCGAGCGAAAAACGCTCGGGGATTTTTTTGTAATGTTTTTTGGCTGCGGTAACGCTTCGCGACCCGTCGGAGCGCGGCGTCCCCGTCGCCCCATTTTTGTCGGGGTGATTTGGCGGGATGATTTGTGATATTTGTTATTTTCTGCTGCTTATTGCGGTAATAAGCCCCATTGCGCCTCCGAAACCTATCCAAGTGAAAACAACGACAAACACCCACGGAATATCTTTTAAAAACTCTCCAATATTTTCTCCTGTAGCAAGCGCTGTAATCACCACTATTATGAATGATAACAGCGTAAATCCAATAGAGAAAAAACCGCCTCCCAGTATAAACATGGGAAGAAAAGCCGACATAAACGACGGCGCATAGTTGCGTTGGTATTTCTTTTCCGCTTTTGTAAGTTTTACTCTTTCCGCACGCTTTGCAGCAATTGCGGCGACTGTTGCAAGATCGCCGTTGCCGTTATGTCCTTTGAAGTATTCTACGGTATTGAGCAGTGTCTTCCCTTTGGAGTTAAAGGCGCAATAGTATATATCTGCGCTTTCGGCAGGTGCGCCTTCCTCTAAAAACGCCGTTCCGCAAAGGAATGATATCCCCGCAATATTTCTTTCAATTGGGTACTCCTGACAATGCACACGGCATACTGCGTTCTTTTCGTTTGCTATTGTGTACGTTACACCGTAAGCGTTTTCGTTTATAATCCCCTTTGTCTCGCTTACTTTTAAGTAATCGGGATAAGTGCCGGAAAATCCGTGTTTTTGCATAACGGCATCAATAATCTTTTTATGCTCGTTGTTCTTTAACGGAAACGGTGGATACTCCTTTTGGCTTTCGGTTATATTGTTAAATATTTCGTCCCACAGAGGCTTGTATTCGATCTGCGAAAGCACGTTTGTAAGCTCCGCAAAGGCAACCTCCTTTATACGTGCGGTTTTTACCTTTTCAAAATATTTTTTCGTTTTGCCGTATCCGTGTTTATCTACCATACCTAAAAGAATGGGGAATTCAAATTTACAGTCCTCGTCAAACACCGTTATCTGTTTCAGTTCCTGCAAAACGGGCAAAATCTCCTTTTCCTTTTGGTTCAACAGATCCGGTGCGTAATTTGCTTTTGCGCATATCAGTACGGCAATATGTGAAATATATGTCCAAGGATTACCGTGGTAGTGCTGTGTACTTACGATATTATAGCATTGGGAGCTTGTAAAAACCACGTCGTTAAACCGTAGATAATATTTGCCTTCTTCCTCGGTTTCCAGGGCAAGCGTGTATTCCTTTCGGGTATCGGAATAGGAAAGCGTGCCGCCTAAAATATTACATCCGCAAAGTTCCGCTCCGGCAGAGCAATTTGTAAGCAGTATTTTGCGGCATACGGCGGAATTATTCATAAGTTCAATTTCCATGCCGCCGTCCTTTTCCTTCCATTCGGGGAAAAAGCTCTGCTCTGTAAGTACACTCAATGCCATTATTTTTTCTTCGCTCATTTTCGTTGCGGAAGTATCTGTTATCAGTTCATTCATTTCGCTCGTTTCCTTCTTTTTGGTACGAGAGTATTATACCATTTTGTGTTTCGTTTTGCAACCGTTTTGGACGAACAAATGTTTGTTTACATAATTTTTGGGCGTGTTTGGCAAATATTGGCAGGTAATGGCAGAAACAAGGAAAATTGTGGGCGTTTTGGTGATAATTTATTTTACATAATTTTTGAAAAAAGCAAAAAAGGTATTGCATTTTTTAAAATGGTTGTATATAATAGGTTTGTGGTGAATTGTGGTGGAATATAACACTATTTTCCCATTAAATTCCGGTTTTGGAAAGTTTATGTAAAAGGAGGCGGGAAATATGTTCTTCGGCGAATACAGACACACTCTTGATACCAAGGGCAGAATATTCCTGCCTGCAAAATTGCGTGATGAGCTTGGTGAAAAATTCTGGGTTTGTAAAGGCATGGGCAAATGCCTTCAGGTCTTCACCGACGAAGCGTGGAACGATTTCTGCGCAAAGCTGGATAATCTGGCGGCGGCACAGGCTCGTCATATAAAATTGTATTTCTATTCCGGCGCAAACGAAACCGCTTTGGATGCCCAGGGAAGAATTGCTCTTTCTCCTGCCCACAGAGAGTTTGCGTGTCTTGATAAAAACGTAGTTATAGTGGGTAACCGCACCCATTTGGAAATTTGGTCGGAAGCAGAGTGGGAAGCAGAGCAGGCGAGTCTGGACAGCGAAGCTATAACCGCATCACTTCTCGAAATGGGCTTCTGATATGGAGTTCAAGCATTATTCCGTCCTCGCAAACGAATGTATGGAGCTGTTGGACATTAAGCCCGACGGCATATACGTGGATTGCACGCTGGGCGGTGCGGGCCATACCCGTTTAATACTTTCCCGTCTGGGAGAAAAAGGAAGAGTTATCGGTATTGACAGAGATAACGATGCTCTTGCAAACGCAAAAGAAAAAATAAACGATTCCCGCTTTACCCCCTTTAAAAGCAATTACGAGGACGTTGCAACCGTTCTTGATGAACTGGGGATAGAAAAAGCAGACGGATTTTTGTTTGATCTGGGCGTGTCCTCTTATCAATTGGATACACCGGAGCGAGGATTTTCCTATATAAACGATGCGCCTCTGGATATGCGTATGGATACGTCCGGCGGAATTACCGCATATGACGTGGTGAATACATATTCCGAAAGCGAATTGGCAAGAATAATTTTTGAATACGGCGAAGATAAATTCGCCCGCCGTATCGCATCCCGTATAGTGCGGGAACGAAGCGAAGCTCCCATTGCCACCACCGGTGCTCTTGCGGATATTATTTCCGCCGCAGTACCCGGTCAGCCAAAGGGCGGACACCCTGCAAAAAGAGCGTTTCAGGCAATACGTATAGAAGTAAACGGAGAGCTTTCCTCGGTAGGCAAGGCGTTGGAATCTGCCGCAGGCAGACTTAAAAAGGGCGGAAGAATTGCTGTTATCAGCTTTCATTCCCTTGAAGACCGCATAGTTAAAAACACCTTTGCTACCCTTGCTTCTCCCTGCACCTGCCCCAAGGATTTTCCTATTTGCGTATGTAACAAGGTTCCGACGGTAAAAGTGGTAACAAGACATCCCGTGCTTCCGTCGGAGGAAGAATTAAAAGAAAACAGCCGTTCCCATTCTGCAAAGCTAAGGGCGGCAGAGGGAATTTAAGTTTTTGAAAGGAAATTAAGAATGAACAACCGAAAGCCCACCGCCGTGTCGAAAAGAAGCGGGGAAACAATAAGACCGTCGCTTTCTGTCGGAACGGATGCAGGTATAAATTCCGTTCACAGACCCAAAACGGGTGTTAGTAACGCTAACGTTAAGAAAAAAAGAAACATGGTGGCGGTTAGGGAGGTTCCTATACGTACCGAGCGTAAGAAGGAGCGCGCGCCCCTTCCTATCGGCGTAATATTTACTGCTATAATCTTTACCGCGCTTTTTTCTTTTATGATAATAAACTACGCTGAAATTGACAGATATAACAGCGAATTGGGCGAAATGGATCAAAAGATTGCATCTCTCAAGCACGAGCAGGATATACTTGAACAAAAGCTGGAGCAAAAAGACGATCTTACCTATATCTGCAATTATGCCGAATCCGAATTGGGTATGGTAAAATACCAGAACATACCTTCAAAGCACGTTAAAACAGAAAGCGTGGATGCAAAAAGCGAAGTTATCGTATACGATGACGAAGAGAACGGACTTGGCGTAATGCTTTCCGGTATGGCGGAAGCGTTCAGAGAGTTTTTTAATTAGTCGCATAGAACTTATAGGTATGCGAATATAATTGTTTGTGGAGGGGTAAAGTTGAAAAGACGGCTTTACCCTGTTTTTACTTAATATCATTGCCCTTTTACCCGGAGGAACTTTATCTTGGAAAACAACCAAAAGCACGTAACGGGAACGGAAGTCGGTGTTACAAGCAAGCTGTTTGTAAGGCGCGGTATCGCTTTAACGGTGGCGTTTGTTGTACTGTTTTCGTTTCTTGTATATCGAATAGCGAAAATTCAGTTTGCGGACGGTGAAGAATACCGAAACGCTGCGCAGGATCAGTATACCCACGAGCTTACAATACCTGCAAAGCGAGGAAATATAGTAGACCGCAACGGAACTATTCTTGCCACCACCATTACAGTTCAAAACTGCTTTATCTCTCCTGCGGATATTCCTCTTAAGGATAAAGACGGCAACCCCACGGATGAAACTAAAGAGCTTGTAATCAAAGAGCTTGCAAAAATTTTAAGCGTAGAGCAAAGCTTTATCCGGGAAAAAGCGGAAAAAACAAACCGCAAATACGAAATGATAAAAAAAGAGCTAAACGCCGAAGAAGAAGCGGCGGTAAGAAAGCTTATTACCGATCACGGGCTTACCAATATAGTTCATTTGGAGGAATCCACAAAGCGCTATTATCCTTACAGCGATCTGGCAAGCCATATTATCGGCTTTACGGGCAGCACCAATAACGGTCTGCAGGGCTTGGAATACACTTATGATGAATTCCTTACCGGCGTGGATGGACGTGTTGTTAAGGCTACCGATGCAAACGGCAACGAGATCCCCTTTGATTACGAAAGCTATATAGACGCGATCGACGGATACAACCTTGTAACCACCATAGATTGGTCCATACAGTCTGTTCTGGAAAAATATCTCCGTCAGGCATACGAGGAGACCAAGCCTACCGGAACCGTTACGGGCATTATCTGCGATGTAAATACCGGCGAAGTGCTGGCTATGGCAAACGCCCCTTCCTTTGATCTTAATAATTATTCCGTTCTTACCAAGCCTTATATGGATCTTTTGGCGGAATTCGAAGCGCTGGAGGGCGTTACCGAAAAAGAAATAACCGAATACAAAGCACAGCTTCGTTACAACATGTGGTCAAACTTTGCGGTAAGCGCCACATACGAGCCCGGCTCCACCTTTAAAATGATCACCGGCGCCATCGCTCTCGACGAAGGCTGTATAACAGATACCGAAACGTTTGAATGCCAGGGCAGATACGTTATTGCGGGTGTTCCCATCAAGTGCCACGTTTACGGCAAAAAGATACACGGAACACAGGTGTTTGCTCAGGCAATATACAATTCCTGCAACCCTGCCTTTATTCAGATAAGCCAGAAGATAGGCGCAGACAGATTTGAAGAGTATTTCGATCTGTTTGGATACAACGAAAAGATCTCTTCCGATTTTCTTGGCGAGGCTACCTCCATATTCTTCCCATCTCTTGGTGTGGTAGACCTTGCAAACGCATCCTTCGGTCAGGGCTTTAAGGTTACTCCCATTCAGCATTTAAGAGCGCTTTGCACTGTTGCAAACGGAGGATATCTTGTTACGCCCCATCTGGCAAAGCAGATAACGGATACTGAAGGAAACGTAGTGGAAAATATAGAATACGGAGCGTCCAGACAGGTAGTTTCTTCAAAGACCTGCGGAATCATTATGAACGCTCTCGTAAACTCCACCAAAAACGCTTCTGTAAGCGGCTACAACGTGGTTTCCAAAACCGGTACCTCCCAGAAGCTGGATACCGTGGATATAGAAGACGACTACGTGCTTTCCTGCGTTACCTTTGCTCCCGCAGAGGATCCCCAGATTGCAATTCTCGTTTTGGTGGATAACCCCACCGTAACCACCTCTACCGTATACGGCTCTTCTATTGCCGCACCTATAGTTTCCAACGTTCTTTCCGAAGTACTGCCTTATATGGGTATACTTCCCACCGAATCCGGCGCAGACGTTATGGTTACCGTTCAGGATTACCGCAGAAACGACGTTGATAACGCTACTTTCGCTATTGAGCAGCTGGGACTTAAAGTTCATATAAAGGGTAACGGAACAGAGGTTATAGATCAGATGCCTCGAGCAGGTCAGGAACTCAACACCGAAAACGGTGTGGTGGTTCTTTACACCGAAGGAAGCAATACCGGCGAAATGATCGTTATGCCCGATCTCAGCGATATGTCGCCTGCCAAGGTAACGGAAGCTTTGGCGAAAAGACATCTTAATATATCTGTAAGCGGTATATTTAACGATTCCTATACCAACAGCTATGTATTCTCTCAAAGCGTACCTGCAGGCACTCTGGTTGCCCCCGGTACCGTTATAGAGGTAGAATTCAGATACAACGAGGAAATAGAATAATTATGTCAGTTGATTTCCAAAGAATAATCCGTGTTACCGGCGGAACTGCCGGCGAAGGAACGGATATGGACAGAAAGTTTGATCTGTTTACCACGGACAGCCGCGAAACTCCGGGAAACAAGGCTCTGTTCGTAGCCTTCAAGGGTGAGCGTAACGATGCCCACGATTATCTGGACAGCGTGCTTTCATCGGATGAATGCGGAGCTTTAATCGAAGATCCCGGGTTTTTAAAGGCAAACACCGTGCTGGTTCCTTCCTCCAGAAAGGCGTTACAGCAGATAGCCGCGGATTACCGCAAAAACGATATAAAAGATACCGTGTGTATCGGTATAACGGGAAGTGTCGGAAAGACCACCGCCAAGGAAATGACAGTAAAATGTTTATCCTCCGGCAAAACCGTGTCCTTTACCAAGGGTAACCGCAACAGTCAGGTAGGCTTGCCCCGTACAGTCCTTGAAGTGCCCGTAGGTACCCAAGCGGCGGTGTTTGAAATGGGCATGAGCCTCCCCGGCGAAATGGAGCGTATCGCCGTATGCGCCCAGCCGGATATAGTAATGGTAATAAATATCGGTACTTCCCATATAGAAGCCTTTGGAACAAGAGAAAAAATACGTGATGAAAAGCTTAATATCTTAAAGGGTATGCGAGAAGGCGGAAAGCTTATCGTAAACGGAGATGAGCCTTTGCTTGCCTGCTTGCCCAATGCGGTCAAGTGCGGTATTGACAATCCTCAAAACCAAGTGTATGCTTATAATATCCGACAGGATGGATTGGACACCGTCTTTGACGTTTGTCTGTTCGGAGAGCATTTTAATACCCGTATAGGCGCTATCGGCAGACATATGGTATACGATGCCTTGTTTGCTTTTGCCGCAGGACATTTTGCGGGACTCAGCGTTGAACAGATGCGTACCTCCCTGGAGGAATTTTCCACCGTGGGAGACAGACAGCGCATCGTGGAAACCGACGGTGTGCGTGTTATTGCCGATTGCTATAACGCTTCTCCCGAATCCGTATCCGCCGCCCTTGACGTATTAAAGGGCTTTGCGGGCAGAAAGATCGCCGTTTTGGGCGATATGCTTGAATTGGGCGAACACAGCCCCTCCCTTCACACCCGCACGGGTGAAAAGGCAAGAGAAGCAGGGGTAGACCTGCTTGTATGTGTGGGCGAGCAATCAAAAAATACGGCTTTTGCCTTTGGTGAAAATTCTGTCTGCTTCGGCGCAGAGGAAGGCGAAAAAGCCGCAGAATACATAAAGAATACGGTTTCCGCAGGAGATACCGTGCTGTTTAAAGGCAGCAGGGGAATGAAACTGGAAACTATAATGAAGAAGGTTTTTAATATATGAATATGACCGTCTCGATGATACTCGGTGCCCTTATCGGCTTTGCCGTTACGGTGCTTTTGTGCAAAATTTTTATTCCCGTGCTCAGAAAAGTAAAGCTGGGACAAAAGATTCTTGAAATAGGTCCTTCATGGCACAAGTGCAAGGAGGGCACACCCACTATGGGCGGTGTGTTCTTTATAGTTGCCATTATTATTGCGGCGTGCGCACTGGTTTTGCCCGATTGTATAAAGACAAATAACTGGGCAATAATGGTTCATCTGGGCTTTGCTTTGTTTAACGGACTTATCGGTCTGGTGGACGATTACGTTAAGCTGTTCAAAAAGAGAAACAAAGGGCTCACCGCAATCCAAAAGCTTATACTCCAGTTCGGCTCCGCAGGAGTATATCTCTTTGCCGTGGACAAACTCGTGGGCATAAATACGACGGTTTTCGGAATAAATTTAAGCTTTTTCTACTATATTATATTATTGGTGGCAATTGTTTATTTTGTAAACTGCTCCAATCTTACCGATGGCATAGACGGTCTGGAGGGAAGTATTTCCGCCGTTATCTGCCTTGCTTTAATGCTTTTGGCTATCCGTCTTAAGGATACCTCTCTGGCAGTTATTTCCGCCACCTCCGTAGGCGCACTGCTGGGTTATCTTATCTTTAATTTCCACCCTGCAAAGGTGTTTATGGGTGATACCGGTTCTTTGTTCCTGGGCGGTCTTGCAACTGCTTTGCTGGTACATATAGGTTCCCCCCTTCTTATAGTACTTATGGGATTCGTATGGCTGTTTGAAGGCGTTTCCGTAATGCTTCAGGTGTTTTCCTTCAAGGTGTTCGGAAAGCGTATCTTCAAAATGACTCCCGTTCACCACCATTTTGAAATGTGCGGTTGGAGCGAATTTACCATTGTAGGTGTATTCTCTCTCGTAACCGCTATCGGATGTGCAATAGCTTATTTCGTATACTTTATGTGAGGATATAAATGAACTCTAATCTTCCTGCCGTCAGTCAAAAACAAAATAGTTCTCTGCCGGCAGAAAGACCGGTAAAGCGAAATATAGTCCGTATGATCGGGGAAGTTGACCGTCCCCTTATGCTTATTATCATCGCTCTTATATGCGTTGGTCTGGTTATGGTATTTTCCTCCAGCTACGCCCACGCAGATACCCGTTACGGTGATTCCTACCGTCTTATAAAATCCCAGCTCCGCGCCGCGCTTATCGGCTTGGCAACAATGCTTGCGGTAACCAGACTGGATTACAGAATTATAAAAAAGTTCGGTGTTATCGCTTGCTTTGTAATATACGGTCTTAATTATGCCGTTCCCTTTATCGGTACGGTGTTCAGCGGCGCAAAGCGTTGGATCCAGTTCGGCGGCTTTACAATGCAGCCTTCGGAGCTTTTAAAATTTGCGGTAATACTGGCGGCGGCTATATATATTTCGGATAACTACCATAAAATATCTTCGGCAACTACCTTCAGAAAGCAAATGCGCACACTGCTTCCCATGGCTCTTATTGCCGTGGCGGCGGCAGGCGCAACAATGTTCCAAAACCACTTTTCCGCAACCATCATTATGGCGAGCCTTGCCTTTGCGATGCTGATTTTAAGCAATATCAAGCTCCGCTGGGTGCTTATCGCGCTGGTAGTCGCAGGCGTGGCTTTCGTGTTGCTGTTCACCGTATTCCGCGGAGTTCTGGAAGAGTTGGTTCCTCAGGTTTTCGTGCGTCTGGAGGTATGGGAAGACCCCTTTAAATATATGTCGGTAGCTTCCGGCGGTAAGGGGTATCAGCCTGCCCAGTCCTTGTATGCCATCGCATCCGGCGGTTTCTGGGGATTGGGACTCGGTCAGAGCAACCAAAAATTAGGCTACCTGCCCGAACCTTATAACGATTATATTTTTGCAATTCTTTGCGAAGAATTGGGACTTTTCGGCGCAATTCTCGTTATCGCGCTTTTTGCCGCATTTATAATAAGAGGCTTTATTGTGGCTTCCCGTGCGCCGGATAGATTTTCACAGCTTTTAACCATGGGAATTGTTTCTCAGGTAGGTATTCAGGTTGCATTAAACCTTGCGGTTGTAACAAACACTCTGCCCTCCACAGGTATAGGTCTGCCATTCTTTTCCTACGGAGGCACAGCTTTAATAATTTTGCTTACCGAAATGGGAATTATACTTTCCGTTTCCCGTTATTCTTATGTAGAGAAAGGATAATTGAGTATGAGAATAGTAATGTGCGGCGGCGGCACGGGGGGACACGTCAACCCTGCCATATCCATTGCAGATACAATAAAAAAACGTTATCCCGATGCAAAAATATCCTTCATCGGTACTGAAAAGGGGATAGAGCACGTCCTTGTTCCCAAGGCGGGTTACGATATATCCTTTGTAAAGGTGCGGGGTTTTAAGCGTTCTCTTTCCTTAAAGAATTTCGATGCGGCTGTAAAAGCGGTTACTTCGGTAATGCGGGCAAAAAAACTGCTTAAGGAAGCAAAGCCGGATCTGGTTATCGGCACCGGCGGTTACGTTTCGTGGCCCACGGTAAAGGCGGCAAGTAAATTGGGTATTCCCACCCTTATTCACGAGCAAAACGCATTCCCCGGTATGACCACCAAAATGCTTTCGGGCTTTGCGGATAAGGTGTGCATTTCCTTTGAAGAAAGCAGAAAGTTTTTTGATGAAAAAATAAGAGAAAAGCTCATCTTTACGGGCAACCCCGTAAAGCAGAGCGAGATTACCCGCGCCGAGGCGAGAAAGCGCCTGGGACTTTCCGAAGACAAGGTGTATATCCTTTCCTTCGGCGGTTCTTTGGGTGCAGAAAAGGTTAATCAGTATTGCTTTGATCTTATGGGTTGGGTTAAAGAGCGTCCCGAACTTTTCCATACCCACGCTATCGGCAAGAGCGGATACGCAAAATATTCAGCCATTGCCGCAGAAAAAGGCTATGACAAAGCGCAGAATATAGAAATTCTGGAATACATATACGATATGCCCGTTCGTATGGCGGCGGCAGATATTCTGGTGTGCCGTGCGGGAGCTATCACTCTGGCAGAGCTTGCGTGTATGGAAAAAACTTCCATACTCATTCCTTCTCCCAACGTAACGGATGACCATCAGTACAAAAACGCATCGGTTCTGGCAAACGCCTGCGCCGCTGTGGTCATGCGTGAAAGCGAGGTTACGGGGGAGAAGCTTATCGCTCAGGTAGAAGCCTTGGCATACGACAAGAGTAAACGGGAAGTGGTGGAGGCGAATATCCGCCGTTTTGCCCGCCCCGATGCGGTAAACGAGATAGTGGATACCGCACTTTCGCTTATCGGAAAATAAATCAGAGTTAAAGGAGGTGGGACCGTGGAGCAGGTCAGATTCAAGCGCAAAACAGTAGATCTTGACGAAATGGAAAAACAGCAAAGTAAAAAGCGGTTCCGCCGTAATTTCTTTTACGCTTCGCTGTTTTTAACGGTGCTTTTGTTGTTTTTGGGAACTGCGTTTTTCGTCTTTTTCCGTGTGAAGGAGATATCCGTAACCGGCAACAGTATGTATACGGATGAAGAGATAATTTTGGCTTCGGGAATTGAGGAAAAGGCAAATATGTTTTCATTTTCCGAAAAATCCGTGGAGCAAAGTATAAAGGATATGCTTCCCTACGTAGGCAACGTTACGGTAAAAAGAGATCTTCCTTCGGGAGTCGTCATAGAGATAGAGGAAGAAAAAACGGTAATGTATACTGTTTTGAACGGAGATTATTATCTCCTTTCCGATGAGCTTACCGTGCTTTCCGTAAGCAACAAGATATCCTCTGTCCCCGCAGGAGCCATAAAGCTTATTACGGGCAGTGTAAACCGCTGTCTTGTGGGACAACCCCTTACCTTTATGGATGAGCGTACCAGAGATTCCATTCTGGAAATGTATTCCGTGCTTTCCGCAAACGAAATGGAATATTATATCCGCGAAATAAATATTGCCAGCAGATTTGATATAAGTATGCAGTATACGGACAGATTTGATGTATACGTAGGCGATATGGATAATTTTGAAATAAAGATACCTTTTTTGGCAAAAGTCATTGATGAGCTGTACGATGATGATAAAGGCAGTATAGATTTGTCTTCCCACACAGAAGCAACCGTGGCTTTAAAGTGAAAAAAAACAAAAAAAACGATATAAATTAAAAAAACCCCTTGCAATCTTGCAATTTATGTATTATTATATATATGTATAAAAATTTTAGTCGGACGGAGGAACTCTATTTTATGAGCAATGAATTTGAAACAACCGTTAATGTAATAAAAGTTGTAGGTGTAGGCGGCGGCGGCGGAAACGCTGTTAACCGTATGGTAGAAAATAAAATCAACGGCGTAGAATATATCGCTGTAAATACCGACCTTATGGTGCTCAACAAGTCTTTGGCACACAAGCGCATCAATATCGGTGAGCGTATCACCAAGGGTCAGGGCGCAGGCGCAAACCCCGAATTGGGTGAAAAGGCTGCAGACGAATCTATTGAAGCTATTACCGAAGCACTTCAGGGCGCAGATATGGTATTTATCACCGCAGGTATGGGCGGCGGTACCGGTACCGGCGCAGCTCCTATCGTTGCACGTATCGCAAAGCAGATGGGCATACTTACCGTATGTATCGTAACCAAGCCCTTTAATTTCGAGGGCAAGAAGAGAATGGCTCAGGCAGAAAGCGGTATCAAGCGTCTTGCCGAAGTTACAGACTCCCTTATCGTTATCCCCAACGAGCGTCTTAAGCTCCTTACCGATAAAAAGATCACCTTCCTCAATGCGTTCCACGAAGCAGACGATATCCTCCGCAAGGGTGTTCAGTCTATCTGCGAGCTGGTTACTCAGGAAGCAGAGATCAACGTTGACTTTGCAGACGTTTGCGCAGTTATGGCAAACGCAGGCCTCGCTCACATGGGCGTAGGTACCGCAAAGGGCAAGGACAAAGCAGAACAGGCTGCAAAGCTTGCTATGTCTTCTCCTCTGCTCGAGACCAACATCAGCGGCGCAAAGGGTATCGTTATCAACGTTACCGCTTCTCCCGATATCGGTCTGGAGGAAGTAGACTACGCAGTTGCTATGATCACCAACGAAGCAAATCCCGATGCTACCATCATCTTCGGTGCTGCGTTTGATGAAACTCTTGAGGACGAAATGCGTATCACTCTTATCGCTACCGGTTTTGATTCCGTAAAGAAGAGCGAAGTAGTGCGCCGTCCCGTTGTAAGCGCAGAAGCAAAGCCCGAAGTTAACGCTGCTCCCGAAAAGGAGGCAGAAGCAGGCAGCGAAGAGGATATTGATAATATTATTCAGATGATCAATAAGTCCCGCTCTGAATTCTAAAAATTGCGAGCTGTCTTATTAAGTCAGACCCAAAAACGCAAAAAGTAAATAAAAACAGGCGAGAAAGGTAAATGCTTTTCTCGCCGTTTATTTATGCTGTTGATGGTAAAGATCCATTTAAATGGATTTTTTGAATTTTTTGCGTTTTTGTATAAATTTTTAGTCGGGGGGCAGTAGGTTACTACAGCTCCCCGCTCCTAAAAATTCATTCTGCTCTTAATAATACAGCTCTTTTTACTGTTATTTTTTATTTTTCACCCAACCTTTTTTATATCTTTTCTGTCTATGTTACCGAAAGAGTCAAAAAAGCCTCCAATAGTTAATATAACAGAAAAAACCTCGGGTTTACCCGAGGTTTTTACATTTACTTCTTGTTTTTCAATTCTCTTTCAAGCCAGATGGTACCGATCTCGAATGCATCGAAAAAGCTCTTTTTCTCGCACTGCTTAACGACCTTCTGGGCGAAGGATACGTTTTCGTCGGTATCCTGAATCTGAACGAGAACACGGGTGGCAACTTCAAGGTCGCCGTCCTTTTTGGTTTCAAGTATATTCATAAACAGAATATATTTATCATCGGGGTAGCCGTAAAACAGGAATCTGCCCTGTCTTACCAAAGGCTTACCCTTATACATAAGAGTATTTACGTCTGCCATTTTTAGTTACCTCTCTTGGGGGAGGATTTAAGATAGCTTTGAACAAGTATCTTTAAAAGCTCGTCCCTGTCGATCTTGGTTATAATCGTTCTTGCGTTGTTGTGGTTGGTGATATAGGTGGGGTCTCCGGAAAGGATGTAACCTACTATCTGGTTAATGGGATTATAGCCCTTTTCGGTAAGAGAATTATATACCGATTGCAGAGCAAGGCGTATTTCAAGTTCCTTTTGTTCCTGAATGGAAAAAGGCACTGTTTTTGTTGAATTTTCTCTCATCTGTATACCCTCCGTTGTTTTATTATCTGTTAACTTAATTATACATTACCCAAAACCATAT
>JAFOBR010000065.1 GCA_017381715.1 Clostridia bacterium | reverse complement strand
TGCAAAAGGAAATGGTGTCTTTTATAGAGGATTCCGCCCGCTTTTACGGCTGTCAGTTTATCATATCCACCCATTCGCCTTTTCTTCTTGCCGTAAAGGGCGCAAGAATATATGATCTGGATTCGTCACCCGTGCAGACAAAAAAGTGGTACGAGCTGGAGAATGTCCGCGCCTACCACGATTTCTTTAAAGAAAACACACATCTGTTTAAATAATAAAAAAGCTTTTTGCATTTCGCAAAAAGCTTTTTTGTATGTTTCGTATTATTTTTTTATGCTACTTAATATTTCGTCTTTTGTAAGGTTATACGCTTTTGCAATATCCATAGCATAACTTTGTCCGTAGTGTCCGCGAATTATTTTGAACACACGTTTATGTGAGGTTTCATCAATGCGTGCGCAAAGATTAATGATCTTTGCTTTTCCCTCTGTATAAGATTCTTCCAGACTGCACAGTTCGTGGAAGTGAGTGGTCCATATTCCCCGTGCGCCTATGTCCGAATATGCGGTGATAATTTCGGTAGCGATAACCACGGCTTCGGTGGAATTTGTGCTGGAAAGGGCTTCATCAAACAAAAACAAGCTGTTTTCGGTAATATTCTTGTTTATTATCTGTATCTTTTCACATTCATCAGACAGTCTGCCGTGTACGTAGGAACGGTCTTTTATATCTATGAAATGAACCAGAATTCCGTCAACGGCTTTAATATCCGCGTTTTTGGCGGGAAGGGGCAATCCCAAATGGAGCATTGTGTATAAAATTCCCACAGACTGGGTGTAAATGGATTTTCCGCCTTGATTGGGACCGGTTAAAACGTATATGCTTGCAGTATCGTCAAAAGTAAGGTCGTTTTTCACCACACCTTTTGCGTCAGAAGAATTTAATGCCAATATCGGGTGATAAAGCCCTGTGATTTTATCGCTTTCCTCAAAACTTGGTTTGCATAAGGGCAACCCCTTTTCATTTAGCTCTGTAAGCGTTTTCATACACGCAACAACAAATCTCCATTCGTGTATGGCGTGCGACAATACGTTAAGATTGTTTACTGCGTACTTTTTTACAACGCCCGACCAAGATTTAAGCCCCGATGCAAACACCTTGTTTAAAGCGGAGTTTGCCGATGCACGCAACGAGCTTGCTTCTTCGGCAGTCAGGCTTTTGTCAAGGGGAATAAGGGGTGCGGCGCAGACAAATTCGTTGTTCTTAAAATTAAGACGCATCAGCTTGTCCATAAACTCGCCGGAAACATAGCTTTCCTCGTGTACGGATATAAGCCCTGCTTCAACAGGTTTCATTTGAGCATTTAAATTTATACCTACCGTAATGCTCTTAATTTCGGTAATAGTGTGTATTTGCTTATCCACTTCTTCGCAAAAAGCGTCAAACTCTTTTGTGGTGCAGATGGGTTTTACCTTTTCCCATAGTGTTTGAAGCGCACGGCTTTTCACTTCACATTCGGCAAAAATACTTTTTATTTCTTTAAGATATTCAACTCTTGTTTCAAGTTCTTTTATACTGTACAGCAGTTTTTCGTTGGAAAGCGCAGTTTCTTTTTCTTTTTGTATTTCAAAAAAATCTTCCAGCACCAAAAAGCTCTTTGAAAGCCTTTCGTAAAGCGCAGGCTTTTCCAACAGCTCCGCAAACAGTTCCTGCCTTTGCTCCATTGTGTTTTTATCAACCGTGAAAAATTCGCACAGATCTCGTTCGGGTTCGCCGAACTTTCTTCCGTAGTTGATATTTATCAAAGTGTTGATGTCCAATCTTCTGATAAAGGAAAAATCAGAAAAAGATCTCCTTGTATCGCTTTCTGCCCAGATGATGCTTTTCATAGTTTTTCCTCCTAAGGTATTAAATAGTACAACAGCATTTTTATTCCCGTAGAAAAGCATACCGCAACCGCAGGAAGTAAGATCAACCACGCTGTTGAGTAGCGGTATGAACGCCATATCTTACAAAAGAAATAGTAAAAGTATCCTTCTATTACCAAAAACGGTATTGTGATGATTAATGCCAACCCGCTTGAAAGTGTAAGTAAAATGACAGCAACAACAAATAAAATCACGGCAATTCTTAAAAGCTTTTTCGTTGGCGCAATTATATAATGTTTCTCATCGCTTGCATCGAGTATGTGCGCTGCTGCGTTTGCCAGTCTGTGCATTCTTACTCCTTTCTTGTAACTCCTATTTACTCACCGTTACACGCTTATTTTCCGTTTTTGCAGAGGAAACAGGTGTTTTGATATTGGCTCTGTTCATCTTTACAAACGTTGTTGTCTATGTTATTATATAGCATATCTGAAATTTAGTCAATAAAGGAAACGCATTATGATAAAACAATATACAACCATACTTATTGATATGTACGGTGTAATTCTTGAAGAAAGCAAAGGGAATTTTTTGCCCTACACTTACGATCATTTTCCCGAAAACGAATACGAAAGGCTTACAACGCTTTTTCGCAAAGAAAAGCTGTTTACAAAAGCGCAGTTAGGGGAATATTCTTCGGACGCTTTTTTAAAAGCCCTTGGATTTGAAGATGCGGAATACCATATGAAAAACTATATTTCCACCCGTCTTACCCTTGATAAAGGGTTTATTCCCTTTGCGGAAAAGGCAAAAGAAAAGTATTCTCTCGTTTTGCTATCCAACGATGTGTCTGAGTGGAGCGAATATATTACCGAATTTTTCGGATTAAACAAATATTTTTCCCATAAGATCGTAAGCGGAGACATTGGCTTACGTAAGCCGGATATACGTATGTTTGATACTTGCCTTGAACGTATCGGCGCTACAGCGGCCGAATGTATTTTTGTGGATAATACCGCAAAAAATCTCGTTGCTGCAGAAGAAACGGGAATATCCTGCGTGCTGTTCGATAGGGACGGGGATCATTTTGAAGGCGCTTCCGTGGTCAACTTTGAAGAGTTAAGTTCAATATTGCTATAAAAAAGCGCCCGAAATTTTCGGGCACTTTTTTTATAGGTATTTTATTTGCTTGAAGCTACGTAGGGTCTTATTGCGCCGGCAACCTGCACTATTGGCATTGTCTGCAGCCATATTTTGCCGGGACCGGTAAGTACGGTGTGGAACAATCCTTCGCCGCCGAACAGCACGTTTTTAACGCCCTGAACTCTCTGTATCTCCATATGTACGCTTGCTTCAAATGCCGCCACGCTTCCCGTGCTAATAAGCAGCTTTTCGCCGGGGGCAAGCTCTTTTTCTACCAGTTCGCCGTCTATTTCAAGAAAAACTACGCCGGCACCTGAAAGCTTTTGCATAATAAATCCTTCGCCGCCGAAAAGTCCCGCACCCAGATTTTTATTAAAGTGTATAGAAAGCTGTACGCCGCTTTCGGATGCAAGGAAGCAGTTTTTCTGTGCGATCAAGGGCTTTTCGGGAGTT
>JAFOBR010000064.1 GCA_017381715.1 Clostridia bacterium | reverse complement strand
GTATGTCAAGGAAAACGAGGAACTATAAACTATGAACTATGAACTATGAACTTCGGAAGCTTTTTTCGCGTGTGCGCGAAAAAAGGTTTCCATTAGTTCCTCGTTGCGGGGTCCCCGAAAATGCTTGCATTTTTGGGGTGGGTCATTCATCATTAGAAAAACCCGTGAGTTTTCACGGGTTTTTACCAAATTAAGGTATTATTGCAAGTAAAGCCGCTTGCGCTAACGCTATGACGGGAAGTCCCACCATAAACCGTTTATGCTTGGTTTTGTGGCGGATGACAAGCATTGTGATATACATAGCAAGGCTTCCGCCGAAAAGGGCTGTTAAAAACAGTGTTTTTTCGGGAATACGTGCTTTTTTGCACTTTGCGGCGTATTTATCGTACACCGTGAGGCAGACCGCAAGCAACGAAAAGCAAAAATATATTATAAGGAGAAACGGTTTCATTACATTCCGTCTATATAGCGGATAGCTGCCAGCGCCGCGGAAGCTCCGTCCGCAACAGCGGTGGCGATCTGACGGATGTTTTTGCTTCTGCAATCCCCTGCCACGAACACTCCCTTGCAGGAGGTGGCGGTATCCTCGCCGGAGGGTACGTATCCCCTCTCGTCAAGATCTATAAGGTTTGCGGCAAATTCGTTTTGAGGAACCAAGCCGATAGCAACGAACATACCGTCAACGGGCAATACCTTGGTGCCGTCCTTGCCGGAAATACGGATTCCCTCAAGCTCGGTTTCGCCTACAAGACCGGTAACCACCGCGCCGGTTATAAATTCCACGTTGGGACGCGCCTTCAAGGTGTCGATAAGCTTTTGCTCGCCTGTGAAGTAATCAAGGTTTTGAACCAAGGTCACCTTTTCACAGCCTTCGGAAAGAAGTACTGCTTCCTGAAGTGCGGAGTTACCGCCGCCGATAACCGCAACCCGCTTTCCTTTATAAAAAGCTCCGTCGCACACGGCGCAGTATGAAATTCCTTCGCCGGTAAAGCGGTTTTCACCCTCCACGCCAAGCTGTCTGTGCTTTGCGCCTGCGGCGATAATTACGGTTTTTGCTTCGTACACACCGTATTCGCCGATAGCACGGAATCCGTCCTTTATCTTTTCGATACGGGTTATCTCGTCCGGTTCAAGGTTTGCGCCCTGATTAAGGACCTGACTTACCATAGCATCTGCCAAGGCGGTGCCGGAAACGGTTTCAAAACCGGGATAGTTTTCGATTCTGGGGGAGAATGTCATCTGCCCGCCGAAAGCCCCTTTTTCCACAACGGTTACTTCTTTTTCACCGCGGCGGGCGTAAAGGGCGGCGGTGAGCCCCGCAGGGCCCGCCCCGATTACCAGAATATCTGTCATTTATTTCACCATATCGATATATTTGCGGATGCTGCCTACGCCCACGTACTTGGTAACCTCACCCTCATCGGTGGTGATAACCAGAGTGGGAGCCTGCTTTATACCAAGCTCGGTAGCAAGCTCGGCATTTTCCTCTGCCAACAGCTTTTCAAAGCCTACGCCTGCTTTTTCAAGCAAAGCTGCCGCTATTTTACAGTTGGGGCAGGTTGCGGTGGCAAACAGAACTGCGGTGCCCTGAGGAGCTGCTTGTGCTACGGGCTGTTCTTCGCATACGCAGGGCTGTTCTTCGGGTATCTCTACGCCGTCAACACGCGCCATGCTCTTTTCGATATTATAAGATTTTCTTTCTTTGTATTCCTGAGTCTTACCAACGTTCCAGTTCTGTACGGGACGATAGTAGCCGGTGATACGGGAGTAAACCTCGGTATCCTCGCCGCAGATGGGGCACTTCCACTCTTCGCCTGCTATATAGCCGTGCTTGCGGCATACGGAATATACGGGAGAAAGGGTGTAATAAGGAAGCTTGTAGTTTGCGGAAATCTTGCGTACAAGGTCTGCCGCCGCTTTCCAATCGGGAAGCTTTTCGCCCAAGAATGCGTGGAATACGGTACCGGAGGTATAGAGAGTCTGAAGTTCGTCCTGAACGTCAAGCGCTGTAAAGATATCGTCGGTATAGCCAACGGGCAGGTGGGAGGAATTGGTGTAATAAGGAGTTTCGTTTCCGCCGCCTGCGGTTATAATGTTGGGATAGTGCTTAAGGTCGTGCTTTGCAAGACGGTAAGAGGTGGATTCTGCGGGAGTTGCTTCAAGGTTGTAAAGATCGCCGTATTTTTCCTGGTAATCGGAAAGACGTTCGCGCATGTGGTTAAGCACGTCCTTGGTGAAGGACTGCGCTTTTTCGGTGGTAAGGTCTGCTTTTATCCAGTTTGCGTTGAGGCATGCTTCGTTCATACCAACAAGACCGATGGTGGAGAAGTGGTTGTTGAAGGTGCCCAGATAACGCTTGGTATAGGGATAAAGTCCCTCGTTCATAAGCTTGGTGATAACGGTACGCTTTACCTTGAGAGAACGTGCGGCGATATCCATTACCTTGTTAAGACGGGAATAGAATTCCTTTTCGTCCTTGGAAAGGTATGCGATACGGGGAATGTTTATGGTAACAACGCCAACGGAACCGGTGGATTCACCGCTGCCGAAGAAGCCGCCGGACTTTTTGCGGAGTTCGCGGAGGTCAAGACGGAGTCTGCAGCACATGGAGCGTACGTCGCTGGGTTCCATATCGCTGTTTACGTAGTTGGAGAAATAAGGAGTGCCGTATTTGGAGGTCATCTCAAACAGCAAACGGTTGTTTTCGGTTTCGGACCAATCGAAATCTGCGGTGATGGAGTATGTGGGAATAGGATACTGGAAGCCTCTGCCGTTGGCATCGCCTTCGATCATAATTTCGATAAACGCTTTGTTTATCATATCCATTTCCGCTTTGCAATCCTTGTACTTGAAGTCCATTTCCTTGCCGCCTACTATTGCGGGAAGCTCTGCAAGGTCTGCGGGTACGGTCCAGTCCAGAGTGATGTTGGAGAAGGGAGCCTGAGTACCCCAGCGGGAGGGAGTATTAACACCGTAGATAAAGGATTCGATACACTTTTTAACCTGATCATAGCTCAGATTATCTACCTTAACGAAGGGAGCCAGATAGGTATCGAAGGAGGAGAACGCCTGCGCGCCTGCCCATTCGTTCTGCATAATGCCAAGGAAGTTTACCATCTGGTTGCAGAGGGTTGCAAGGTGGCTTGCGGGAGAAGAGGTGATCTTGCCGGGAACGCCGCCCAAGCCTTCCTGAATAAGCTGCTTTAAGGACCAGCCTGCGCAGTAGCCGGTAAGCATGGAAAGATCGTGAATATGCATATCCGCATTAATGTGAGCGGCAGCAACTTCATCGTCATAAACTTCGCTCAACCAATAGTTTGCGGTGATAGAACCGGAGTTGTGAAGGATAAGACCGCCTACGGAATAGGTAACGGTGGAATTTTCCTTAACGCGCCAGTCGGCAACCTTTACGTAATCGTCAACCAGCTTTTTATAGTCGAGAACAGAGCTCTTTACCTGACGGAGCTTTTCTCTGTTGCGGCGGTAAAGGATGTATGCCTTTGCAACGTCGCCGTAGCCGGACTGGATAAGTACGGATTCTACGCTATCCTGAATATCCTCTACAGATACAAGATCGTCTACTATCTTGCTTTCAAAATCTGCGGTAACCTTGAGGGCGATAAAATCGATAACCGATATGTTGTAGTTCTTTTCCTGTGCGTCAAAAGCCGCTTTTATAGCGTGAGTGATCTTGGAAATATCAAAATCGTTGATTTTTCCGTCTCTTTTAATAACCTGATACATTTTCCTGCTCCTTTTTAGTTTCTTTTTTATTTGTCAGCGAGATTGAGTATAGCACACCATTTCGTGTTTGTCAATAGGCAAATACACTATATATTATGTTTTTGCAAAAATTTTGGGCAAAAATTTCTCCCCGATATTTCGGGGAGAAAATGCTTTATGCAGTTTAAAGGTTTATTCCCCTGCGGGAACGTAAGGCTCCATTCCAAAGGAAAGCAACCATTCTTCGCCCGGATGCTCGGTGAACGAGTAAGAAACTTTCTCTATGACGATAACGTAGTTCGTTTCGCCTTCAGTAATATACATATGAATATAGAACGGAATCGTATCGCTGTTTGGATATCCGTGAATGTTGTCTATCCAATAAAACTCTTTTACCTTTATAGTACGTCCGTTGTCCTCAATATCGTAGGATATATACATATCGTCGTCGCTGCGATATTCTGTTTTATTCGGGTTGTCGCCCTTTGATACTGTATATTTCTCGTTCAGGCTTGCGAAAAAATCAACATAACGTTCGTTATATTCTTCCTCATATTCTTTAGATTCATAATACTTAAAGAATACACACAAGGCGGAATTCTCTTTTTTATATTTGCAAATATACGATGGTGTACCAAACCAAGAAACTACGCTCAAAGAAAGTTGTTCACGTGAGGCAAGTTGATACATGTTCTCAAAATCAAATATCTTAATATTACCGAATTCATCACAATCCAATTGTAAATCCCACTTTTCTGTTTCAGAAAAGTCGCCTTCTAACAGTCGTGTTCTAAAATCATCAAGGGATTCAAAAGTAATATAGCTGCTACCGCATCCGTAGGGTTCATACCCGGGATCAAAAAACTTCAAATAACAATCCTCTCCTGAGTAAAAAAGGATATGTCCATCTGTTTCGGCAACCACTTTGTCCACAGGCAGGGAAACCGCAGATAAGGAGTTATCCTTGCAACCCACGAGCAAAGCGAAGGTTAACGCAAGAAATATGCAAATTATTCGTTTTGTTGTTTTCATAAAGATGCCTCCTTATTTTTTGGGGTTGATTTTGAAAGAATGCATTTCTTCTATTAACATTTTATCATACACAAATGCGGTATGTCAATGGTAAAATGTTAAAAACCCGTGAATTATTCACGGGTTTTGCGTGGTTTGTTATACCCCTCTTAATTGTGCGGCGGGAACGAATTTTCTTGCGGCTTGCAAAAGAAGGTTCATTTCCTCCCCCGAGAGTCCTTTGCAGGCAGGGTCGATAAGGGCGCCCGAATCTACAAAGTTTTGCAGAAAATATTTTTCCTCCCCACTAATAAGGGACGCAAGCTCTTTTATACTTTCCTCCGTATGATAGCCCTTTACACAGGTGGTGCGGAACTCGTGGTCGATGCCCGAAGTGCGCAGGATTTCTATGCTTTCACGCACCTTTTCCGTATCCGCTTTAACGCCGCAGGTGAGAGAATACAGAGGCAGACTGTTTTTAATATCCATAGCCACGTAATCCGCAAGGTTTAAGCGCAAAATCTCTTTTAATTTTGCGGGGAAAAATCCGTTTGTATCCAATTTGACTTTAAATCCCGCTTCCTTTATCTTTGAAAGGAATGGGACGATATCCCCTCTCAACAGAGGCTCGCCCCCCGTTACGCAGACTCCGTCCAAAAGACCGCCACGGGTGGAAAGGAAGGAAAAGAATTTTTCCTCGGTCATTAAAATTTCCGGCTTTTCAAGCACGAGAGAGGAATTGTGGCAAAAGGGGCACCGCAGGTTGCACCCTGCCAGAAAAACCGTGCAGGCGCAATGACCGGGGTAATCCAGCAGCGTTAATTTTTGTATGCCGTTTATATCCATAAATATCCCTCCTTAGGAGAACTATGAACGAGGAACTATGAACTATGAACTAATGGTTGATTTTTGTTCTGCGAACAAAAATCTTCCGAAGTTCCTTCATTCTTCATTCTTTATTTTTTATTATACACCATATCCCGCTTAAAAGCAACTTTTTATTGACACGTTTTTTTGCTTGGTGTAAAATACCCTAAACGGAGGGATATATAATATGGTAACAAAAAGAGATTTTTACGGATACGATGAATACACCCTTGAAACGGAATGCTTGTCTGTTTCTGTGATCACCCTTGGCGCGGCGGTGAGAAAGATCGTTTTTAAAAACAGAAATATTGTTTTGGGATATGACACGGCAGAGGAATATTTAACCACCACCTGCTATCCCGGCGCATTGGTGGGCAGATATGCAAACAGAATTAAAGAAGGAAAAATAAATATAAACGGCAAGGAATATTTCCTTGATAAAAATAACGGTGCCAACCATCTGCACGGGGGCTTTAACGGAAGCGACAAAAAGCGGTGGGATGTTGTAAAATCCGATGATAACAGCGTTTTTATGGAATGTTTGCTTAAAGACGGTGAATGCGGATACCCCGGAAACCTTAAAATGGGAGTTAAATATACAGTAAAAAGCAACACCCTGCGTATAGATTTTTACGGCGTGTGCGATGAGGATACAATATACGCACCCACCACCCACACCTATTTTAACCTTGGGGGCACCCCTACCGTACACGGCACGGCGATAAAGATAAATGCAGACAAATATGTGGCGGTGGACGATGAGCTTATCCCCACGGAAGTGAAAAAAACAGAGGGAACGTTTGATTTTAAAAAGGGAAAAGCTTTGGAAGAAAACTATGACCACTGCTTTATATTGCGGGGAGGCGAAAACGCATTTTCCGCAGAGGCAGGGGGAATAAAAATGAGCTTTGATACGGATTTCCCCGCCGTACAGCTTTATACCGGCGAGTTTTTAAAGGACGGATTTTCAAAAAATTCAGGCTTTGCCGCCGAGCCCGAATATTGCCCCGACAGCCCCAACCGCCCCGAATTTCTCTCCCCCCTGCTTAAAAAGGGAGAAGAGTTCGGTAAATACGTGGAGTATAGGTTTGAGTGAAAACTATGAACTACGGAAGTTTTTTGCGTGACGCAAAAAACAAAAGACGAGAGATTTAGCTTATCTCTCGTCTTATTTTTTTGTATTTTGCGTTTCGATCTGCGCAGTTAATCGGGGTCCCTGCAAATGCGACCAGCATTTGCGGGGTGATTTTTTAATCGGGGTCCCTGCAAATGAGACCAGCATTTGTGGGGTGATTTTTACCGAGCGCCGTTAATAGATAAACGAATTGTCGCTTTCCGATACGTAGGTGCTCCACTCCTCGTCGTTATACACAAACTTCATATAGCGCATGCCGCCGAAGCCGATATTCTGAACGTAGGTCTGGGTGGCGTTTTCGGTTTTTCTGCCGTTGAGGGATGCGGAAATACGGTAATACAGAGGCGTGGTAAAGCACTGCTCCAGTATGCCCTTTTCCAATGCCGCAAGGATATTTATCCTTGTCTGCAGGTCTGCAGATGCGTATTCGCCTGCTGAAAGAGCGATATACCAATCGGTAAAGGTTTTGGTGATCTCCTCTTCCTCTACGGTTACGGTTAAAAATTCCTTTTCCCCGTCAAAGCCGTATTCATAATGCTTATCGTTTACGCAATAACATTCCATAAGGGAGAAGGGGTCCATAGCGTTGCCGCCCCAAGTGGAAACGATTATATCCGTAAGCCCACGCTTGCAGTTTTCGTAAAAATCACCGTCTGCCTTTAAAACTATGCTTATTCTGCCCTCCAGCGGAGTGCCCATGGCGGCGTTCTGCACTGCGGTATTAATAAACGCAACCACGTTTCTGTTTGCTTCATCGTCACGGGCTACGGTAAGCTCAAGAACGATATTATCCGTTTCGGAGATATTTTCGTCTTTAAGACAGCTTTTGTATGCGGATTCAAGCAGTTTCTTTGCCTGATCAAGGTCGTATCCCGTTATTTCCGCCACGTTGTTTACCCCGTAAAATTTACACAGAGCACCCTTTGCGGCGGCGTTTTCGCGGTAGAGCGCGCCGGTTTCGGGATTGCAAACGTACATATAGTTATAAAGACCGTACCCCGCTTCGTGGGTGGCGGTACAGGAAGCGCAAAATTCCTCTCTGTTAATGGCAAGAGAGATCGCCTTGCGGAAATCCTTGTACGCCAGAATGGATTTGTTTACCCCTTCGGTTTCTCTCTTTTTAAGGGCATCTATATCCCCGTTAAAAGAAAGCTTGGAGGTGAAATCCTGAGGTGTATACAAAATGAACTTGGAATTTTTGTATTTTTCCATATCTGCGGGAGAAAGAGAAACTCTGTCCAGCTTGCCCGCAATAAAATCCTCAAGCGCCTGCGTATGGTCGGTTATAACGGCGCAGTTTACGGTGGTGGCGGCAAACTGGTCTTCGTGCTTACCGTCGGAATAACCGTACCAGCCCTCGTTGCGCTCAAGCACCATAACCTTGCCTGCGGCGTAGGTTACCAGCTTATAGGGTCCGTAGGACATATAGCTTTGAGTGCTTGTGGCATAAGCTGATTTATCCTGCTCGTAAAGGTCTTTTTTAACAATAAAATTGGTGGTAAGGTTGTATTTTACCAAAAGAGGATCTACGGGATTTTTAAGGATCAAGGTTATTTCGTATTCGCCGGTTTTTAAAAATCCTACCTTTGACCAAGGCACGGAGGTATATTCTCCGTCCCCGTAATATACGTAGGCGGCGAGATGCTTTCTTGCTTCGTAACCCCAATGCACGCTTCCCGTAAAGGAAAACAGCAGAGCGATACTTTCGTCGGTAACGGGAACGTAGCCGTTTTCATCTGCCAATTCACGCAAGCCTTTGATACAGGAGGCGAAATCCTTTTTGCCCGATTCTTCGTACCAGCCCTGAATTGAATATCCGTTAAGGCTTGTTAAGGGGCTGTCCAAAGTAAACACGATCGGCTTGCCCGATGCGGTGTACACCCCGTCCTCACCCTCCTCCCAGGTGTCGAAGGGGTGGACGTATTCTCCATTCACCATATTATCACGGTAAATGGGCTTGCCCGCTTTATCGTTATTATAATATTCATAGCCGTTTATAACAGCAAGGGTGCCTGTGGTGTAATCGGATGCGCGGTAATTTTTGTTGCCGCTATCCAAAAGCTGCTGCATGGAATACAGATACGTGTCTGCGTTAATGGGAGTGCTGTCTTCCCAGCAGGCGGCGGAATTGAGGGCAATTTTGTATGCATAACCCGCCGTTGCATCCGCAGGGATAGGCCATTTTCCGCTTTTTGCGTACTGCTCCGTAACGTCAACAGGGTCGGAATCCGCCATTTCCCAAACCATCTCGTAGCCTTCGCCGCTTTCATCGAGAATAAAATCGTAAAGTCCCATCTGGGTAAGGGAAAGTATGTATTTATCCTCGTCTGTCTTCCAGTTAAAGGGGCTCCAAGTGGCGGGCGCTTCCTCCAAATAATCGTTATAAGTATATGTAGGGTTGGTAACAATGCCGCCCACAGATTCCTGCGGAGTGCTTTCCTGCGGGAGCATTTCCGGTTCGCAGGAGGAAGCAAAGGCTGTGAACAGCGTGAGAATCCCCAGCAAAAACGCCAATATTTTTTTCTTCATATATATCCTTCTTTGTTTTTCATATATTTGAGTTTTCCTACATTATATAATAAAAGCCCGATTTTGTCAAGTTTTGGGGGTGTGCGGCGCGGCACGGCGTTCACAGATAAATAACAATTTCCCTATTGACAAATCCTTTATTCTGTGCTACCCTAACTGTGTTAGTACGGATAGTACACTTAAGAAAGGAGATGTATTTATTTTGCTCCATATTGATTACACCGCATCCCAGCCCTTACATCAGCAGATAGAAGAGCAGATATGCTCCCTTATCGCCACGGGTATGCTTCGCCCCAACGATTGGCTTCCCTCCGTGCGCCAGCTTGCCACGGATATTTCCATTAACCCCAACACGGTACAGAGAGCCTATTCTTCTTTGGAAGAAAAGGGAGTTATTGTTTCCGTAAAGGGCAGAGGCTCCTTTGTTTCCCCCGATCTTTCGGCAATAGATCGTATTTACACAAAAAACATCGATTCTATGTTGCGGGAGGTCATTACCAAAGCCGCCCTTGCAGGCTGGAGCAAGGACAGAATTTACAGCGAATTTTCAAAAGTACTTGAAGAGGAGGCAACCCAAAAATGATTGTTACCGAAAAGATTACCAAAGTTTTTGACGATATAATTGCTGTTGACCATATAGACACCGTTATGAAGGACGGAAGCGTGTTCGGGCTGATCGGCTCCAACGGCGCCGGTAAATCCACCTTCCTGCGTATGCTTGCAGGGGTACTTAAGCCCGACGAGGGTTACGTTCAGATCGACGGCGAGGACGTATGGGAAAACATACCCCTTAAAAGACGGTGCTTCCTTGTGCCCGATGATCTGTACTTTCTTTCCGGCGCAACGCCCAACAGTATGGCAGCGTATTACGCATCCATTTACCCCAAGTTTGATAAAGCAAGGTTTGATCACCTTATAAAGGGCTTTGACCTTAAGGGAAACCGCCGTATCGGTACTTTTTCCAAGGGTATGCGCAGACAGACCGCCCTCATACTTGCGGTTTGCTCGGGGGCGGACTACATCTTTTGCGACGAAGCGTTTGACGGCTTGGACCCCGTTGCAAGACAAACCATAAAAAGCATATTTATTAACGATATGCAGGAACGGAATATGACACCCATTATCGCTTCCCACAACTTACGCGAGCTTGAGGATATATGCGACCACGTTGGACTGCTTCACAAGGGCGGCATACTTTTTTCCAAGGATCTTGACGATGTTAAATTAGGCATACACAAGCTTCACGCCGCTTTTAACAGACAGTATTTAAGGGAAGATTTCCCCGAACTTGACATTATGAAATTAGAGCAGAGAGGCTCGCTCATAACTATGACGGTGAGAGGCAATTCCGAAGATATTATGCGTTCCGTTCAGGCAAGAATGCCCTTGTTTGCGGAGCTTTTGCCCTTGTCATTGGAAGAAATATTCATAAGCGAAACGGAGGTTAAGGGTTATGACATTAAAAAGCTTATTTTCTAAAGCGTTTTGGGTACGTCTTTTCGGAAGGTTCAGACAGTTCAACTGGCTTACCGCCCTTTGGTCTGTAGTTTTGTTCTTTGCCTTCCCCGTAGCAGGCGCACTTATATTCTCGGTTAACCTTAACCGTGAAAATTACTGGACCATTGCCCGTGTAAGCAATACCGTTTTCGGACAAATGATCTTTGTATGCGTTGCCACCATTGTAGTGGCGATACTCACACCCAATGTGTTTAATTACCTTAATTCCCGCAGGCAGTTGGATTTTTACCATTCCCAGCCCGTAACCCGCAAAGAGCTTTTCTGGCGCAACTACTTTGTGGGTTGGATGAGCTATGTCATCCCCCTCACTGCAGGATTTATATCCGAAATGGGAATCGTTATGCTGCTTCCCGGCATTGCGTGGGAAAACATACTGCTTATGTTCAAAGGCTATTTTGCCTGCCTGGGCACATATTTTTCGGTAAACGCACTGTGTATACTTGCGGTAATGGTGTGCGGTAACAGATTTATATCCCTGCTTACCGGCGTGTATTTTTGCGGTGCGCCCGCAATGATATTCGGTATGTACTGGTACTTCGTGGATTCCTTCTCCGCAACCTTTGCAACTTCCGGCACAATGTACGATATCCTGGGCGGAATAACACCTATATCTTATCTGCTGGATCTGATCGCCTTTAAAGAAGACGGCTTTTTTACAGAAGCCTTTTGGTGGACGATCGGCTGGACTGTTGTATCCGCAGGAATAGTATTGCTTTGCCGTTTCCTTTATCTCCGCAGAAGAGGAGAAACCGCAGGCAAGCCGCTATCCTTTGCAAAAGCAATTATATTTATTAAATATCCCATTACGGTATTTTCCGCTTGGGTAGGCGGTATTTTGTTTGAAGCTATGGGTGATGAAAACGTCGTATGGCTTCTGTTCGGATTTGTAACCTTCGGTATTATTACCTGGTGTATCGTAAGCGGACTTGAAAAATTTGAGTTCCGCAACGCATTCCGCGGCTGGTTAAAGCTGCTTCTCTGCACGGGAATATTCATTTCCTGTCTGATGATGATTTTTGCAGGATGCTTTGTTTTCGATAAACGCACAACAAAGGATGCCAATATAAAATCTATCGACCTTACCTCTATTCATTATTATGAAAGCAAAGAAGGCGGAGAGCAGTACAATTGCTACGAGCTTGCGGGCATAGAAGGCGAAGAAGCGATAAAAGCCCTTAATACCATTATCCGCCAAGGCGCAAAGCAAGCTGTAACCGGCGGCAACGTGCGACTCGGCGGAAATCGCACAGTACTTACAGAGGATGCAAGCGGTCAGAGCGATACCGCCCGCGTAACATTGACGGTACGTATACACACCAAATTCGGCTCGTATACCCGTTATTACAGATTCAACTGCGAACCCAGATCGGATATGCTTAAGGCAATAAAGGATTTCTCCCGTTCCGCAGGCGCTAAAAAGGCACACACCGAAACCACCTTTGCACAGATAGACAAAAGCTATAACAACTTTGCGTTCCGTCCCTCTGCTTTGTTCCCCTCGGCGGAAAAGATGGAGCAATTGTACGATGCGCTGGCAGAGGATATTAAAAATTCCTCTCCCGCAGATTACGATGTAAAACCTCTGGGTACCGTTGATATCAACTTCTCCGCACGGTTTTACAGCTATATGGAAAACAGCGAGCGAATGACGGTTTCTGTACCCGTTTACCCCTCTTTCGAAAAGACACTTGCTTTGATCAATCCGGATTATCTTAATGAAATCAATACGGAAACCGTAGGCACGTTCCAAAAGACTCATTACAATTATTACGATGATTCCGCATACGTCGACGGACAGAAGCAGGGATATACCGATGGCTATGAAAAAGGCAAAGCGGCGGCTTCCGAAAAGCTTCCCTATGAATTGCCCGACCTGAGCGAGTACATGTTCTCTGCGGATATATATAACAACGGTTATTACGATGGATTTATCATCGGCTACGAGGAAGGCTATTCCATTTACGGCGATCCCTACACCGAAGGCTACAACAAGGGCTATGAGGAAGGGCACAAAGCCGGCGTTGACGATGCCGTAAACGGATACGATTACACTGTCCCCGAATACAAATACGACGGCACGCTATACACCGACGGATATCATACCGGCTACTTCGAAGGCTATGACGGCGGATATTACGGTGTTGCTAAGGAATGATCGGGTGCAATACGTATGAATAAAAAGACAACTCAGATCATCGTTGCCTGCGTTATTCTTATATGCATCGCCGCGGCAGGGATTGCGATCTGGCGCTACAACTCGATGCCCGTTATAAATACGTTATCGATAGAAAAAATAGAGGTCTGGACTTACCCGTCCTTTTCCTATGAGCTGACCGATGAGG